>JBAXLV010000631.1:0-1833 GCA_037134635.1 Alcaligenaceae bacterium | reverse complement strand
ACCACCACCGCCGGCGGTAAACGGCACAATAATACGAACAGCTTTATTTGGAAAATCTTCTGATGCGCTGGTTCGACCCATGCATAAAACGGTAAAAATTAAAAAAGCAACGAAATAACAACGATTAACCGGGGGCACGTTTTCATCAAACCGTTTTTGTGCCATAAGATCTTTCTCAGTAAACAATAACGCTGCGTATCGACTCACCCGAGTGCATCAAATCGAAACCATGATTAATCTGCTCTAACGGCATCGTATGTGTAATCAAATCATCGATGTTAATTTTTCCGTCCATATACCAATCAACAATCTTAGGAACATCCGTGCGCCCGCGGGCACCACCAAATGCGGTCCCTTTCCAGGTTCTGCCGGTCACAAGCTGAAACGGACGCGTTTTGATCTCTTGGCCTGAACCCGCCACACCAATAATGACTGAAACACCCCAGCCACGATGACAACACTCTAGCGCCTGACGCATCACCTCGACGTTACCAATGCACTCAAAACTATAGTCCGCTCCACCGTCGGTCAACGCAACTAAGTGCGCGACCAAATCGCCACCCACATCGCTAGGATTCACAAAGTGCGTCATACCAAATTTTTCAGCAAGCGCTTGCCGAGCAGGGTTCAGATCCACTCCAATAATCATATTGGCGCCAGCCAGACGTGCACCTTGCACAACGTTTAAGCCGATCCCACCCAGGCCAAAGATCACCACATTAGCGCCAGGCTCAACCTTTGCAGTATTAATCACAGCGCCAATTCCCGTTGTGACGCCACAGCCGATATAACAAACCTTATCGAAAGGCGCATCCTCGCGAATTTTTGCTAAAGCGATTTCAGGTAACACGGTAAAGTTCGCGAAAGTCGAACATCCCATGTAGTGATGGATTGGTTTACCGCCAAGCGAAAAGCGACTGGTACCATCGGGCATCAAGCCTTTGCCTTGCGTACCCCGAATCGCGGTGCACAGATTCGTTTTACGAGAAAGACAAGACTTACACTGACGACACTCGGGCGTGTACAACGGGATCACATGATCCCCTTTTTTCAAACTCACTACCCCAGGGCCGACGTCAACGACAACGCCAGCACCTTCATGCCCAAGAATCGCTGGAAAAATTCCCTCTGGATCAGCTCCCGAGCGGGTGAACTCATCGGTATGACAAATACCGGTGGCTTTGATTTCAATTAATACCTCGCCATGGCGTGGCCCCTGCAACTGCACCGTCTCAATTACCAGCGGTTTGCCTGCCTCATACGCCACTGCTGCTCGCACATCCATTTAACGCTCTCTTGGGTAAAGATTAAAGCTCGCGCTCAAGCACATCAGGCCTGAATTGTTTTTTTACCACCTTGGTCTACAAAGCCAAAGTAACGTTTGCCAGCAGTCTGATTTTCATAAATCGACCCCTGATTTTTAGCAGGCGGCAAAGGCATCCGAATTGGCGTTGCAACGCAGCGCGGCGTAATCGTGTCTTTGCCGCAAATCATGCGGCTTGAGAACGCTTGCCAATCCGCTTTCCCAGCCGCCATCAACGGGTACGCATCAGCAGCCGAGAATTCGTACAACAGCAAACCACGCGAACGCTTCGAAATATTTTGCGCTGAACCATGCACGGCCCGAACGTGATGAAACGACACCGATCCCGCCGGGCCTTCGCAGGCCACGGCGCGAGAAAAGTCAACGCCGCAGCTCTCTGGGTCCATGGCGCCACAGAAATAGCCCTCCGCATCATGATGATCGTAGGTCGGCCCTTTGTGCGAACCCGGAATCACATACATCGCACCATTTTCAACTGTCGTATCATCTAGCATCACACCCGCTGCCAG
>JBAXLV010000630.1:0-1841 GCA_037134635.1 Alcaligenaceae bacterium | reverse complement strand
GGAAAATTTCGCAAAATTAGTCAACCGTCGCAAGCAGCAAGGGGACTACTCATGCTACAATCATTCCACGCAAAAGGGCTCATCAAGACCTACAAGAGATTCTTACGTATTACGACAATCAGGCGGGTGAAGTCGTCGGCACAGACTTTATTCACGAACTCGAGGGGTAATTACTCGCCTTGTCTTGGGCAATGGTCGTCGATCGCGGTAGCCCTAAGGGCTGCGTCGGAGTAACTTTTTCATATTTGTTACACACGAAGATAAAAAATGTCGGGCGGATATGGAGAATAGCGTTTGTATGCGATGAGTCTCTTATGGTTCGCAACGTGAATCTACACCTTTTAAACGATCTACTCTCCCTAGGCTAAGAAAAGCATTACCTATCATTCTAGTTTTGTACCAAATGCTCTAAATTTTACTGAGGTGATTTAGAAGAGTTGATGACTGGTGTGTCAGTTGACGTTTCTTTTTCATTCTACATTCGCTTGGTAGGAGAGGAGCAGCAGATGCTTGAGGCTGAGACCTAACTGATGAAAACTGCCTAAGTCTATCAATTCAGCGTTGTGATGATTGTTAGTGCGACGCCGTTCAGGCCTATTCCTAGAGGGCATTTTTTTACCAAACGTATTGGGAAAAAAATAGATAAAAATTTGACGGCTACGTTCAGTAGCCTTGAGGTGTGAAGTACAAAACGCTGTATCGATTAACCCCGATCACATAAGAATCTACATCTCAAACTAAATCTTAAACATTAAACAAAAAGTTCATCACATCCCCATCTTGCACCACATACTCTTTACCCTCAGCCCGCATCTTGCCGGCTTCTTTAGCGCCTTGCTCGCCCTTGAAGGTAATGAAGTCTTCATACGCAATCGTTTGTGCGCGAATAAAGCCGCGCTCAAAGTCGGTATGAATCACGCCTGCAGCTTGAGGGCCGGTGGCGCCAATCGGTACTGTCCACGCGCGTACTTCTTTCACGCCTGCAGTGAAATAAGTTTGTAGTCCTAACAAAGTGAAAGCACCGCGAATCAGGCGGTTTAAGCCTGGCTCTTGCATGCCCATGTCTTCAAGAAACACGGCCTTATCTTCATCGGGTAGTTCTGCAATTTCGGATTCGATCGCCGCGCAGATCGCTACGACTGGCGCTTTGCGCGCGGTGGCGTATTCGGTCAAACGATCGAGCATAGGATTATCTTTAAAGCCGTGATCACTGACGTTGCCCACGTACATGGCAGGCTTGGCGGTGATGAAGCACAAAGGCGCAATTAAGGCCATGTCTTCGTCTGACAAACCCAGCGCACGAATCGGTTGAGCATCGTTCAATTGCTTGATGACCACTTCAAGAATCGCGACAACTTTTTGTGCGTCTTTATCACCCGAGCGTGCGGTTTTTTGATGGCGATGCAACGCTTTTTCAGCGGTTTGCATATCGGCCAAGGCAAGCTCAGTTTCAATCACTTGGATATCAGAGATGGGGTCGACACGGCCCGCAACGTGAATGACGTTATCGTCTTCAAAGCAGCGCACCACGTTGATGATGGCGTTGGTTTCACGGATATGCGACAAGAATTGGTTGCCCAAGCCTTCGCCTTGGCTAGCGCCAGCCACTAAGCCTGCGATATCCACAAACTCAACCGTGGCATGCAAGATGCGCTCAGGCTTGACGATTTCGGCGAGCTTACCCAACCGCGCGTCGGGCACTTCAACCACGCCAACATTGGGCTCGATCGTACAAAACGGATAGTTTTCGGCAGCGATGCCGGCCTTGGTCAGGGCATTAAAAAGAGTTGATTTGCCGACGTTGGGCAAACCAACGATGCCACATTGCAGAGCCATGAGAA
>JBAXLV010000629.1:0-1842 GCA_037134635.1 Alcaligenaceae bacterium | reverse complement strand
CCCGTTCTATGGAACTGGCCTTATTCCACACCTTCGGCAGTCGTTCGGTATCGCGTCTGCTTGAAGGCACGGGCGAGTTTGCGCAGCGTGGCCAACAACGCTACGACGACACCAGCATGCTGATTGCACAGTTCATGGAAGCGGGGTGGGAGCAAGATCTTGGGCACCGCGCCATTGAGCGCATGAATGCCATCCATGCCCGCTACCGCATTAGCAACGACGATTTTCTGTTTGTCTTATGGACCTTCATTGACTTTCCCATGGTCTGGATGGCGTCATTTGGCTGGCGCGCATTCACTGCGCATGAATGCCAAGCCTGGTTTAACTACTGGATCGGCATCGGTCAGCGCATGGGTTTACACGACTTGCCTGTGGACAAGGCCCGCTTTGATCTCTGGATCCAAAACTACGAACAAAACGAAATGGTCTATGACGCCAGCAATGCGCGGGTGGCGCAAGCCACACTGTCGGTGATGGAGCACTGGTTCCCGTCAGTGCTGCGGCGTTGGGTGCAACCGATTGTGGCCTGCATGCTCAGGCCCCCATTGCGCCAAGCCTTGGGCTGGGCCACGCCCCCGCAGTGGCGAATCGCGTGCATCCATGGGGTGTTGCACTTGCGGGCACGCATCAAGTCCATTATTTCAATAGAACGCTACCCCAACCTTCTGAGTTCTCGCGGCTACCGAAGCTACCCCGGTGGGCCTATGCAACCGGAGCAACTGGGCCCAAAGCCATACGCAAAACACGTAGCGGGGCCATCCATGACGCACACCGACGAAATTGCCTCATGAAATTGGAAATAAAATTTGATAAAATTAATTTTTTGATATCTAAATAATTAAATAAATGTCTCACAAAGGAATTTTCATGAAACAACTGATGATCGCCTGTATGGCAACTTTGGCCTTGGCGGGCTGTGTCGAAGAGGGTGCCAGAACCATTCCCATTCAAAGAGTCGAGTCAGCCGCACGTCCCTTTGCCGGCGTACGCGTACCGGTGTCCATTGGTAAATTTGACAACCGCTCGTCGTTCATGCGCGGGGTGTTCTCCAACGGTGAAGACCGCATGGGCAGTCAGGCCCAAACCATTTTGGTCACGCATCTGCAGCAAGCGCAGCGCTTCAACGTGCTGGACCGGACGATGACGAGCGAGATCAAAGCCGAAGCCGCACTGAAAAAGCAAAACCAAAGCCTCAAAGGCGCTGACTATGTGATCACTGGCGATGTGACCGAATTCGGTCGCAAAGATGTTGGTGACCGTCAACTGTTTGGCATTTTGGGGCGCGGCAAAACGCAAATCGCCTATGCCAAGGTGAACATCAACATCGTCAACATTTTGACTTCTGAAGTGGTTTTTTCTTCGCAAGGTGCGGGCGAGTACAGCCTTTCAGAGCGTGAAGTGATCGGCTTTGGCGGCACCGCTGGTTATGACTCCACTTTGAACGGCAAAGTGCTGGACTTGGCGATTCGCGATGCCGTCAACAACTTGGTTGGCAGCATCGACAGTGGCGCTTGGCGTCCTGCGCTGTGAGGCAATCCATACATACACGTACCCCGCGCCAACGCCTCAGCATGAGCGCCGTCGCGTTGATCGCACTGGCCGCACTTGGCGCTTTGGGCGGTTGTGCCAAGCCCAAGGCACCCGATCTTTATGGTTGGAATGGCTACGAGAAAAACCTGGACACCTACTTTCGCGGAGACCGCGAGGCTCTGGACGCGCAAGCCAAGTTGATGGAAAACGATTTGGAAAAAATACGCAGCGCCGGCAAGGCCACGCCGCCCGGCTATCGGGCCCACCTGGGCTTGCTGTAAGGCAAGCAAGGCGATATGGCGCGCTTTCAGG
>JBAXLV010000628.1:0-1843 GCA_037134635.1 Alcaligenaceae bacterium | reverse complement strand
TGCGTTGGATCTCGGGCCAGTAGGTGGCTGGCGGGATGATGACGCCACCGGCGCCCTGCACGGGTTCGCCAATGAAGGCGGCAACCTTGTCGGCACCCAGCTCCAGAATTTTGGTTTCCAGCCAGCCCGCAGCGCGAATGCCAAAGTCAGCCTCACTCTCGCCAGGCAGTCCATTCTCGAAAAAGTAGGGCTGCTCGATGTGGGTGATGTTGGGAATCGGCAAGTCGCCTTGGGCGTGCATGCCACTCATGCCACCCAACGAGGCGCCAGCCATGGTGCTGCCGTGGTAGCCATTGATGCGGCCAATGATGGTCTTGCGCTGAGGTTGACCCAGCAGGTCCCAATAGCGGCGCACCATGCGTACATTGGTGTCATTGCTCTCGCTACCGCTGCTTGAATAAAACACATGGTTGAAGCTGCGGTCTCCCACCGTAGGTGCCAACGAAGCCAGCTTGGCGGCAAGTCTGGTCGCCGGCACATTGGTGGTCTGGAAGAAGCTGTTGTAGTAGGGCAGAGTCATCATCTGCTGGTAGGCCGCGTCGGCAATTTCCTTGCGACCATAGCCCGCATTCACGCACCACAGGCCGCTCATACCGTCCAGAACCTTTTTGCCCTCGGAGTCCCAAACATAAATACCTTCGGCGTGGGACATGACACGGGCGCCGCGCGTAGCCAGATCACCGTGGTCGGTAAACGAATGGATGTAGTGCGCGCTGTCCATCGCCTGTATGGCTTTGGTGTCCGTGGCCTGGGCCCGGCTGACGATGGCCGGTGGGGCGATGACCGGCGAAAAAGATTTGCTGTTCATAAAAATTCTCTCAATAACGATGTCTGTAGGTGTGCTGCTTAAACGTGGAGCAGCAAATGCTCACGCTCCCAAGGTGAAATAACCTTCATGAACTCATCAAACTCGAGTTCCTTGATTTCGGAATAGACGGTGATGAACTCTTTACCCAGCACTTCATGCAGGTCAGTTTCCTTGCGCAACCAATCCAGCGCTTCGCCCAAACTGCGCGGCAGCGAATATGCTGAGAGGTAGGCATCGCCCTTCATCTCGGCCTTGGGTTTGATCTTGTTCTTGATACCCAGATAGCCGCAGGCCAGGGTCATAGCCATAGCCACATAAGGGTTGGCGTCCGCACCAATCACGCGGTTTTCGACGCGGCGTGCGGCAGGTGAAGAGATAGGCGAACGAATGCCAACGGTGCGGTTGTCATACCCCCACTCGATGTTGATGGGCGCAGCTGTGTTGCGCGACAGGCGGCGATAGCTGTTCACATAAGGTGCCACCAGCACCATGGCCGCAGGGATGTAGCGCTGCAAGCCACCGATGTAGTGCATAAACATTTCGGAAGGTGTGCCGTCCGGATTGCTGAACACGTTCTTGCCCGTGGCCACATCCAGCAAGCTCTGGTGCACATGCATGGCACTGCCCGGCTCGCCGGCGATCGGCTTGGCCATAAAGGTGGCGTACATGTCGTGGCGCAAGGCGGCCTCGCGCACAGTGCGCTTGAAGAAAAACACCTCGTCGGCCAGTCCCATCGGTTCGGCGTGGAAGAAGTTAATTTCCATCTGACCCGCGCCCACTTCATGGATCAAGGTATCCACATTCAGTTCCATCTTGTCGCTGTAGTCGTAAATCTCTTCAAACAGCGGATCAAACTCGTTCACGGCGTCAATGCTGTAGGCCTGGCGCGAAGTTTCAGCGCGGCCGCTGCGGCCAATTGGCGGCTTCAACAAAGTGTTGGGATCGGTGTTACGGGCCGTCAGGTAAAACTCCAACTCAGGCGCAACAATGGGCTGCAAGCCTTCGGCAGCGAACAAGTCGCAGACGCGGCGCAAC
>JBAXLV010000627.1:0-1851 GCA_037134635.1 Alcaligenaceae bacterium | reverse complement strand
TATGTGCTGTCAACGCATGTATGGCAAAGCGATCTGGATGGCGCGCGATCACATCGAGCGTATTTTGACCAATCGAACCGGTCGATCCTAGGATTGTGACAAAAATCGGACTCACCATGAGTACCCTTCGATCAATACAAACGCCAGAGGCACCACAGCAACGACGGCATCAATTCGATCGTATACACCACCGTGACCGGGCAGTAGCTGGCTTGAGTCTTTTACCCCTGCTCGCCGTTTAAGAAGCGACTCGTACAGATCGCCCGTAATTGAAAACACAGCCAGGAGGATTGCGGCGACAACTAATCCCAGCCACGACCAATTCGTCAGTAACACCGAGGCGAAGGTATCGGAAAAACCGGCCGAGGCAGTGAGCCAGGCAACCACACCCGCCACACCTGCAAGCGCTCCTTCGATTGTTTTACCTGGGCTAATACTTGGTGCGAGCTTATGCCGACCAAACGCGCGCCCTACAAAATAAGCAGCGATGTCTGCAACCCAAACAACAATCAAAAGCGTGACCACAAAACTTGGACCGCGTTTGACATACCAATATGCCAGAACCACCCATGTTGCATACAACGTGACCAGTGCGGCAAGACTGTTTGTAAACGCATGCATCGGCTTGGTCACTTGCGAGCGCCAAAGTGTTGGCAGCATGACCAACACCCAGATGAGCACTGCGCTTAACACAAGGTTTTTCACCGTAACATTAAGCTTGATCTCGCCACTGATCCATTGACTGGCCTGCAATAGCGCAGCCACAAAGAGCAAGAGCCCTCCGACAAACGACCACACACTGCGCCCGCCTAGCGTCAGTCGCAGCCACTCGAAACCCGCACAGGCACAGGCAAGCGAAAGAAAGATAAGAAAAGGCCAGGCAGAGGATGATGATACGGCCAGCGCGAGCACACTCAGCAAAACAATAGCAGTGACGATCCGTTGCTTTAGCATGCCTGCTAGCTTGTGGCTAAGCTATGAACTTGGGCGCTTGTTCGACCAAATCTACGCTCACGCGTTCGATACCATTCAAAGGCCTCGCGCAACTCTGCCTCACCGAAATCTGGCCAATAACACTCTGTAAAGTAGAGTTCTGTGTAGGCCATCTGCCAAATCAAAAAATTTGACATTCGCTGCTCGCCACCCGTTCGAATAAACAAATCAGGCTCAGGCGCCCAAGCCATCGAAAGGTAAGGTGCCAAACAGGTTTCATCGAGTTCATTTGGATTGGTCACCAACTCGGGGCGCGCCGCCAACAATGCCCGAGTCGCTTGCAGAATATCCCAACGACCGCCATAGTTTGCCGCAATGGTCAAATGCAACTGATCGTTATGTTGAGTTTTTTGCTCGGCCTGCGCAATCAAGTCTTGCAGCTTAGGCTCAAAGGCAGACAGATCACCCACTACATGCAAACGCACACCTTGGTCTTGCAAGCGTGCAACTTCGCGCTCAAGCGCCTGCACAAACAGCCGCATCAAGAGCGAGACCTCATCGGCGGGTCGGCGCCAGTTTTCTGAACTAAAGGCAAACAAGGTCAAATATTTGACGCCGGCGGCTCCGCAGGTTTCAACTGCCCGGCGCACAGACTGTACGCCTTTTGCATGGCCCGCTGTGCGCGGCAACAAACGCGCATGGGCCCACCGACCATTGCCATCCATCACAATTGCGACGTGTGTTGGAATCGCACCTGTAACGGGAACTTCACGCGTTGAGCTGATAGCCATGTGTAGAGGCGGTCTAAACCGTCAAAATCTCGGCTTCTTTTTGCGCGACCATCTTGTCAATTTCAATCACACAACGATCTGTCAATTTTTGCACAACATCTTGAGCCCGACGCTCATCGTCTTCTGA
>JBAXLV010000626.1:0-1853 GCA_037134635.1 Alcaligenaceae bacterium | reverse complement strand
CACTCTACAGAGGTCAGGCGGCAGCGAGTGCTGACGCACCGACCGCAGCGCTCTTTTATGGCGCCGCAGCCGAAGAAATCGACCACATGGCTTGGTGTCAACAGCGGTTGCGTGAACTTGACAGCCGTCCGAGCCTCTTGAATCCGGTTTGGTATGCCGGTTCATTCACCCTTGGGGTAATGGCTGCGCGCGCGGGCGTTGCGCGTAATCTTGGTTTTATGGCAGAAACCGAGCGCCAGGTCGAAGCGCATCTTGACGACCATCTCAAGCGCCTACCGCCGGATGACATCCGTTCGCGCAAAATCGTTGAGCAAATGAAAAGTGATGAGATCAACCACCGCCTGACGGCAGAGCGGGCCGGCGCGGCGCAATTGCCCGGCGCAGTGCGTTCAGTGATGAAACTGATGTCTAAGCTGATGACCGCCACAGCCTATCGTATATAAGCAATAGTTAGGGTTTGTTCAAGCAAGCCCTGTCTACCGTAGGCTTTATTGCGATGCACAAAAACAACAAAATAAATATTTATGATTTTTTTGCAGATATTCTTGCATCGCACAAAAAATTGGATTACTATCTGTTTATGGAAGTTGAGTCATAAGTGTTTTGACTGAAGTTGTTGTTATCAAGAGATAGCATTTAGTCAGGGCACGCAGAGTAAGCAGGGCGTTTAGTTAGATCAAAAACGCAAATGTTTATTCCTCAAGTTGCCACGATTGTCTCCTCCACCCTCCTCCTTTGGTGGATTTAGGCCAAGACCGTAAGGTCTTGGCCTCTTTTTTTGTCAAAAGCCTAGGGCACTGCCCCGGCGATCAAGAATCAATCAATGACTACTGCGTCGCAGGTGGCGCAAGACAGGCATCGCAACAAAATTTTGTCCTAGCCTTTAATATCACGCTAGTGCATTAAAAAACGACCCGTTGGCCCGAGCGCCTGCAGGCATTGCGGAGAATATTTTGCTCATTCAGGATGTCAAACTTGCGGTGATTGGACTGGGCTATGTGGGCTTGCCTTTAGCGGTTGAGTTCGCAAAAAAACGGTCGGTGATTGGCTTTGATATCAACCCAGCACGTATTCAGGCCTTGCAGCAAGGGCATGACCAAACCCTTGAGGTTGATGATGCTGAGCTGGCCGGCGCGACGGGCTTACGCTGCACCGCCAATCGAGCAGACCTTGGCGCCGCGAATGTATTTATTGTGACGGTACCCACTCCGATCGATGAGTACAAGCGCCCAGATCTCACGCCCTTGCTTAAGGCCAGTGAAACCATTGGCGCAGTGCTCAAAAAGGGTGACCTCGTTATTTATGAGTCAACGGTGTATCCAGGCGCGACTGAAGAGGATTGCGTGCCGGTGCTTGAGCGCGTCTCAGGCCTTGTCTTTAACAAAGATTTTTTTGCGGGCTACAGCCCCGAGCGTATTAACCCAGGCGACAAAGAACATCGCGTCAGCACGATCAAAAAAGTGACCTCAGGCTCAACACCTGAGATCGCACAATTGGTAGATCAGATTTACCGCGAGATCATTGTGGCGGGCACCCATTGCGCGCCAAGTATCCGAGTCGCTGAAGCCGCAAAGGTGATTGAAAACACGCAGCGCGATGTCAACATCGCATTGATTAACGAACTTGCGCTGATTTTTAATAAGCTTGGGATTGATACAGAGGCTGTGTTGAAAGCAGCCGGCACAAAATGGAACTTTCTACCTTTTCGTCCTGGTCTAGTGGGCGGGCATTGCATCGGAGTCGATCCGTATTACCTGACACACAAAGCACAATCGATTGGATATCACCCAGAAATCATTTTGGCGGGTCGGCGTTTAAATGATGGCATGGGCAGCTATGTTGTGTCGCAACTG
>JBAXLV010000625.1:0-1862 GCA_037134635.1 Alcaligenaceae bacterium | reverse complement strand
TGGCATCAGCAAGTCGGCAGGTGGCGAAACGCCTGCTGCGAAAGAAGCCCCCGGTAATGGCGATGAGCAAGGCGCAGAGGCGCGTCAGTCACCGCTTGATTTATACGCTCAAGACTTGAATGCAGCGGCCAACGCGGGTCGTATTGATCCGCTGATCGGGCGCGAGTACGAGGTAGAACGTGTGATTCAGACCTTATGCCGCCGGCGTAAAAATAATCCGCTTTTGGTAGGCGAAGCTGGTGTGGGTAAAACCGCCATTGCCGAAGGTCTGGCTTACCGTATTACACGCAGCGAAGTGCCCGAGGTGTTGCAAGACGCGCAGGTGTATTCGCTGGATATGGGTGCCTTGCTCGCCGGCACTAAATATCGCGGTGATTTTGAGCAGCGTCTTAAAGGCGTACTCAAGCAATTGCGTAACAACCCTCAGGCGATTTTGTTTATTGATGAAATCCACACCCTGATTGGTGCGGGTTCCGCCTCGGGTGGCACGCTTGATGCTTCGAATCTGCTGAAGCCCGCACTGTCTTCTGGCCAGTTGCGCTGCATTGGTGCAACCACGTATACAGAGTTTCGTGGCGTGTTTGAAAAAGATGCAGCGCTATCGCGACGTTTTCAAAAGGTTGACGTGCCCGAGCCAAGTGTGGCTCAAACGATTCAGATCCTGCGTGGCCTGAAAGGGCGCTTTGAAGAGCACCATGGGGTGAAGTATTCGGGTGCTGCACTCACCGCCGCTGCTGAATTATCAGCGCGCCACATTAACGATCGCCACCTACCTGATAAAGCCATTGATGTCATTGATGAAGCGGGTGCAGCGCAAAGATTATTGCCCCGTTCAAAACAAAAGAAAGTGATTGGTAAAACCGAAATTGAAACGATTGTTTCAAAAATTGCACGTATTCCGCCGCAGTCAGTCTCGAGCGATGATCGTAGCAAGTTGGCCACGCTCGAGCGCGATTTAAAAACAGTCGTGTACGGACAAGACGGTGCCATCGATGTATTGGCCTCAGCCATCAAAATGGCACGCTCTGGTCTGGGCCGCCCAGAAAAACCGATTGGTGCCTTTTTGTTCTCGGGTCCGACCGGGGTGGGCAAAACCGAAGTTGCACGCCAGCTGGCCTTCACCTTGGGCATTGAGTTGTTGCGTTTTGATATGTCCGAGTACATGGAGCGTCATACCGTCTCGCGTTTGATCGGTGCACCCCCAGGCTACGTTGGGTTCGATCAAGGTGGGCTGTTAACCGAAGCAATTACTAAACAACCGCATTGCGTGCTACTGCTTGATGAAATCGAAAAAGCACATCCAGATGTATTCAACATCTTATTGCAGGTGATGGATCACGGCACGCTCACGGATAACAACGGTCGTAAAGCAGATTTTCGTAATGTGATTCTGGTCATGACAACCAATGCGGGTGCTGAAGCCCTAAATAAACCCAATATTGGTTTTTCAAATACCCGTGCGAGCGGTGACGAAATGGGCGATATCAAGCGTCTGTTCTCACCCGAGTTTCGTAACCGTTTAGACGCAATCGTACCCTTTGCACAACTTGATCAAGCTGTGATTTTGCGTGTGGTCGATAAGTTCTTGATGCAGCTAGAAGACCAGTTGCATGATAAGCGTGTTGATGCAAGCTTTACCGATGCACTGCGCGCCCACTTGGGTAAAAATGGTTTCGATCCTCTGATGGGTGCGCGGCCCATGCAGCGTTTGATACAAGACACGATTCGCCGAGCGTTGGCCGATGAATTGCTGTTTGGCAAACTCGTTGATGGTGGCTCGGTCATTGTTGATATTGATGATCAGGGTAAAGTGCTATTGACCTTTGGTTCGCGTACCGAAAAAGGTACCGATAAAGCTCAAA
>JBAXLV010000624.1:0-1865 GCA_037134635.1 Alcaligenaceae bacterium | reverse complement strand
TGAACATCAAGTTTTATCATAGAAAGTATGAGGGATTACTGTGAACGTTTGGCTTGTTGAAACGACGACGAAAGGCGAAAACAATAAGCGCCTTGGGCTTGCCTCACAACTCGACGGGGCTACGCTGCAACGAATCTCAACTCAAACGGTCAACCATTGCGCGAAGCGCACAGGAATGAGTCTCTTCTCGATCGTCGACAAAACACAACACCGAAAAACAGTACTACCGTTCGTCGAACAACTCATTCAAACGTACGAACCACCTGACGTTATCGTTTCGTCGGGTAGTAAAGCGAATAGCTTGATGATCCCGGTATCGGCCAAACTGTTCACCGATTCATTTTGGGTCAATATTGGTCGACCCAGACGCTTTCACGACTTGGCCGATCTCATCTTGCAGCAGGCCTGGGAGCAGGCCTCTTTAGCAACTGACTCAGCGAATGTTTGCCACATCAAGGGGATTCCCCATCATGTGACCTCTGAAAGCTTAGCCACACAGCACGCGGTGACCGCTTGCCATTTTGAACGCTATCGCGACACTAGAAAGATCGTTTTTCTTTTGGGGGGGGCAATATCTGGCGGCGCAAAAACTGATTTTTATGATGAGTTTTTTATGGCGCATTTAAGAACAGTTTTTTTGGGATTATCAGACAATCGTCACACCGTGTTTGTCGCCAATAGCAGAAGAACGTCAAACACCTTTTGGAAAAAACTAAAAGCCGAGGTGGCACCTTCAAATATGATCTACGTTGACCACGATAAGCTGGGGGATTTCAGTTACTTGAGCTTGCTCGCACATGCAGACGCCGTCTTGGTCTGTGCGGACTCTATGTCGATGCTGTGGGAAGCTTCGGCGACGAATAAACCTGTTTTTGCGTTGGTACCATGGGCAGGCCGAGGGCCAACGCCTGAACCCCAGGCAAAAAACCTCGAGATCTTAATGCGAGACGGCCGAGTCGGTCATTTCAGTCAATTTATGGACACGGTACCAAAAACAAACAATCGCCCGATCGACTTGAGCACAGAGTTTGCAGCGGTCACCCTCGAACGTGTTAAACACTGGCGCTCGAGCCGGCAAGTCAAACAGACCTTCTCTAAAGAGCCCAAGTCTCAGCTAATTTTCTGACTGAGCCTCGCGCTCTTCTTTGCACGACATCTCCAGCCAGAGCATACCGAACGAAAGTCGAGTGTACAGGGGCTGTTGCGCTTGAGTAAATGACTTCGCCGTGCCGTCTAATCTGTTAGCCACAACGCAAGCAAGCCCTCGGGTAGATTTTATCTACAGCCAACCTACTACTTTTTTTGCCAGCACAATATTTTTTTTACGCGCTAGTGCAGTCACGAGGAATAAATCGACAAGATACCAAATACCCAAGCCACCCGCTGTGAGTAATTTAATCAAGCCTAGCAGAACATTTCCTAGCAAGAAACGATCCACGCCGAACATACCTAAATAAACTGAAAAGCCAAAAATGGTCGTTGGATTATTGGCGAGTTCAGTGAACCGAGTTACAAACGCCTCTTTTTGAGCCTCTGGGACCGATTGATAAGTTTCAAGCAACCGCCTGTTGTACTGCATATGATTCATAATCTGCTCCGTCAAATAAACTTACGCATACTTTAAGAGAGCTTAAAAATAGCAAAATTAAAATTAAAAATCTATCGTTTAAAGACAATCCATCAAGAGAATAGAGCGAACTAAGATTTTTTTACTGCTGCTTACCAGGCGGCCTCTAATAGCTTCAGATAGTCGGTTTCAGTTAAGGGACGAGGATTTGTCTTATGCGCGTTGTCTGCCATTGAAGCGAGCGCTAACGATTGAAAACTGGTTTTTTCAACACCAAGCGCTTTGAGCCCTGCAGGTA
>JBAXLV010000623.1:0-1868 GCA_037134635.1 Alcaligenaceae bacterium | reverse complement strand
GCCGTCGGTGACGAGGCGCGCCGCCTGCGCCGCGAGCGCGACGAGCGCGAGGAGTCACTTCGACCGAGAGCTTGCACGCGGGCCCTCCGAAGGGGGGCTAGGCTTGAGTGCGCTGGCGGCGACGCCTGAGTCTAACGGAACCTGTAACACCAAAAACTGCCGGTACCGCTCGGGATGCGAAGACGGCAACGCCTCAGCACGCGCAAAACCGGAAGCAGAACTACGCTGAACCTGGTCTACACGGCCAACCGATAAACCCGGCGGAAACACGCCCCCCACACCACTTGTCACAAGAAGATCACCCTCGCGAATATCTGCATCCGACGAGAAATAACGCACCTCGACTTTTCCGGGTGTGGTCGAACCAAAGGCGATTAAACGCAAACCATTACGCAATACCTGCACGGGAATTGACACGATTTCGTCGGTCAACATCGCAGCCTCTGAGGTCATCGGTGAGACACGCGTAATTTGCCCCACCACACCGCCCTCGTCAAGAATCGGCATACCGATCGCAATACCCGCGCGACTGCCCTTATTAAATACAAGACGTCGACTAAAAGAATTTGCCGGTTCGTACAAAACTTGAACCACGATCGCAGGGTGCTCGGCTGCTTTTTCAAAAACACCGAGCAAGCGCCGCAGTTGCGCGTTTTCAGCGCTTAACAAAGCGGCATTGGTGGTCACCTGCGCCAGTTCGATGCGCTGGCGCTGCAAGGATTCGGTTTCAGACTTGATCATTGCTGCTGCATCAAACCAGTCGTGACTCATTGCGATCAGATCGCGCGGAAACATCACCAAACGCTGAAACGGGTAAAGCGTCATCGACATCAACTCACGCACCGGATTAGCACTTTTGTATGTGCCGTCTGTGAACATTAAAACGACCGCCAACAGCATGAGCAGCGTGAGCTTGACCTCGGCAGCGGGGCCGTGTCGAAAAAGCCTAAGCGTGGCGGTTCGTTGCATGATGGCTCGGTACTCAATCGTTCAACGCGTCTGCGCTAGCGCCGCACGCCGCGTTGGATTCGCGCAAGCGTCAAGGATTGACGCCCCACGGCCCGTCTAAGCGCAGCACAACTAGTCGTTAATAAAAATAGCCCCGAGTTTTTCAAGGTGCTCGAGCGCGTCGCCGCAACCACGCACCACGCAGGTCAGCGGATCATCTGCCACAATCACGGGCAACCCGGTTTCTTCTTGCAACAACCGATCGAGGTCACGCAGTAAAGCCCCACCACCGGTCAATGAAATGCCTTTGTCCGTGATGTCGGCACCGAGTTCGGGCGGTGTGTTTTCAAGTGCAATTTTGACGGCTGACACAATTTGATTGAGCGGATCGGTCAAGGATTCAAGAATTTCGTTTGACGATACGGTAAAGCTGCGCGGCACGCCTTCAGCCAGATTGCGACCTTTGACTTCGATCTCACGGACCTCAGAACCCGGAAACGCGGAGCCGATCTGTTTTTTAATGTGCTCGGCCGTCGGTTCGCCAATCAACATACCGTAGTTGCGGCGGATGTAATTCACGATGGCTTCGTCAAACTTGTCACCGCCAACGCGCACAGAGCCTTTGTAAACCATACCGCCCAATGAAATCACGGCAACCTCGGTCGTGCCACCACCGATATCGACCACCATTGAACCACTGGCATCCGACACATTTAACCCGGCACCAATTGCAGCAGCCATCGGTTCTTCAATCAAATACACCTGGCTTGCGCCCGCACCCAGCGCAGATTCGCGAATGGCGCGACGCTCAACCTGCGTTGAACCGCACGGTACGCACACGATGATACGGGGACTTGGCGCAAACATATTGCGCGGATGTACCATCCGAATAAACTGCTTGAGCATTTGCTCTGTGACAG
>JBAXLV010000622.1:0-1870 GCA_037134635.1 Alcaligenaceae bacterium | reverse complement strand
CAGTCGGTGCAATGGTGCGCCGCTACGGACCTCAAAGCGGCTTGCAGGTCCAAGTCAAAGCTTGGTCGAATGACGAATTCAACAAACTCTGCGGGGTCATGCTCGAGTCCCTTGATCCGGCAGCGCGCCGCGCAGCCTTTCAGCGCAGCATGGAAATCTATGATCGCATCGATCCGCCAGGCACCTATCTGCATGATTTGACCTTGTTCTATGGCAAGTCAAATCTGTGGCTTGGACCGCCTATCCGGTCGAGTTCATGGATTTCCGCGCCTCGAATACATGAACGACTTGACGGGACAGTGAACCATTTCATGACAATGCCTTTGTTTGATATTGAAAATCTCAACATCGCCTTTTCCGGGCGCACGGTAGTGCATGATGTCGGCCTCACGCTTGAACGCGGTGAGGCGTTGGGGGTTGTGGGCGAGTCAGGCTGCGGCAAATCGGTGACCTTTCTCGCGAGCCTCGGCCTGCTGCCCGGCAAAGCCAAAGCGACGGGGCGCGTGCGGTTGGCGGGCGAGGATATTTTGAATGTTCCCGCAGCAGCACTCGAACGCATTCGCGGGCGGCGGATCGCGATGATCTTTCAAGACCCGTCGAGTGCGCTCAATCCCGTGTTGCGGATCGGTTATCAACTGGGCGAGGCGCTTCAGCTTCATCGTGGCTTGACCGGTCAAGCTGCGCGGCAAGAAGCCAAGCGCTTGCTCGATGATGTCGGCATTCCAGACGCCGCCAACAGACTAAACGCCTATCCGCATGAAATGTCAGGTGGCCAACGCCAGCGTGTGGCCTTGGCTCGCGCGCTGTATGGCGAGCCTGTGTTCATTGTTTTGGACGAGCCCAACGCCAGTCTGGACGAAGAAGGCGATGCGGCCCTGTCGCAGGCTTTGCTCCAAGCCAAGCAACGCCGAACCACGTTGGTGGTGATGACGCACCGCACCAGCATCCTGGGCATTGCCGACAAACTGCTGGTGATGCGCGATGGTGCGCAACAACTGTTTGGCCCGCGCGACGAAGTCATTGCCAAAATCAAAGAAGCATCGGCCAAGGCCCCTGCCGCAAAATCATGAACGCAGTCGCCTTATTTTTTAAGCGCAGCGAGTTGACCCGCACCGTGTGGTCATTCCGCAGGGAGTTTGCAATTGTGGGCATCTTCAGCGCCGTTTCCAATTTGCTGATGCTGGCGCCCACCTTGAACATGCTGCAGGTGTATGACGTTGTGATGCTGATCCGCAGTGAAACCACCTTGATCGCAGTGTCCTTGTTCACCCTGCTGCTCTATCTGGTGATGGCTTTCGCAGAATGGTCCCGCTCACGTTTATTGGTTCGCCTTGGGGTGCGCCTAGACACCTTGCTGAGCACACGGGTATTCAATGCCAACTTTGAAGCCAACCTGCAGCAATCTGGAGGCAACCCCTCGCGCGTTTTTGCAGACTTGACCGAGTTGCGCCAGTTCTTAACTGGCAACGGGATTTTTGCTTTTTTTGATGCGCCTTGGACGCCCATTTATCTCACCGTCTTGTTCATGCTCCATCCCTTCCTCGGGATTGTGGCCATCTTTTTCGTACTCATCCAAGTCGGACTTGCCAAGCTGGGGCACAGCTTGACCGTGGCCCACGCGAAATTGGCCCAAGAAAGCCAGGCCCAAGCGCTGCAATTTTTGCAAGCCAAACTGCGCAACACCGAGGCAGTTGAACCCATGGGTATGCAGTCGTTTCTATATGCGCGTTGGTACGAACGGCACCTGAAAGCCCTGCTACAAATGGGCGACAGCCAGGCCATGGGCCACAAAATTACGGCCCTGAGCAAATGGGTACGCTATGTGCAGCAATCGCTGGCCTTGGGCGCTGGCGCCTTGCTGGTCATTGAC
>JBAXLV010000621.1:0-1871 GCA_037134635.1 Alcaligenaceae bacterium | reverse complement strand
ATCACCCATGTGATTGACAAGGGGGCCGACAAAGGCGCCCTGGTCTTATCAGAACGGACCCTGCATGACCCCGAGGGCAATCTGTATGTGACGATTGCATCTACAACGTTCTGCCGCGGCGATGGTGGTTTAAGTCAAAGCGACGAAGCACCACCTGCACTGCAAGCCACACCAGACCGCGCACCGGATTTGGTTTGTGAATTACCCACCCTGCCTCAAGCAGCGTTGATTTATCGACTCTGCGCAGATAACAATCCTTTGCATGCCGACTTAGAAGTGGCAGCAAACGCTGGCTTTCCACGTCCTATTCTGCATGGCCTTTGCACCTACGGTGTCGCAGCGCGCGCAATTGTTCAGGCCGCCTGCGATCACGATGCAACGCGTTTAACGCAAATGGACACTCGTTTTTCATCACCGGTATTTCCAGGCGAGACACTGATTTGCGAAATGTGGCGTGACGGCAAAGAGGCCATCAGATTTCGCGCCAAAGTTAAAGAGCGCGACATCATGGTCTTGAGCCACGGGTATGCAGGGATCAAGGCTTAAGCGCGCATTCACCTTACTTAGCAACAACCTATGTCACAAAGTCAAAGCAATACACCGGCCGGGTCAACAAGACTCGCGCCGCTCGCAGGTATCCGAGTTCTGGATTTATCGCGCGTCTTGGCCGGCCCTTTTTGCACGCAAAATCTGGCTGACTTAGGTGCCGATGTGATTAAAGTCGAGCGCCCAAAATTTGGGGATGATACCCGTGCCTGGGCGCCGCCGTACTTAAAGGATCAAGACGGCAACGATACAGCCGAAGCTGCTTACTATCTCAGCACGAACCGCAACAAGCGTTCGATTGAGATCGACCTGGCAAGCGAGACTGGAATCAAGTTGGTCAAAGAACTTGCCAAGCATTGCGACGTTTTAGTTGAAAACTTCAAGGTCGGTGGGCTCAAACAATATGGCTTAGATTATGAAAGCATGAAAGAAGACTATCCCGCGTTGATCTATTGTTCGATCACGGGGTTTGGTCAAACAGGACCTTATGCCGAACGGCCTGGCTACGATTTCATGATTCAAGGCATGGGCGGCCTGATGAGCATCACCGGTGAACGCGATGATTTAGCAGGCGGGGGCCCTCAAAAAGCGGGTGTGGCCGTCACCGACATCATTACCGGCATGTATGCCTCGGTCGCGATTTTGGCTGCAATCCAAGAGCGCAGCCGCAGTGGCTTGGGACAACGTCTTGATATCGCCCTATTAGATTGCCACATCGCAATGCTCGCCAACCAGAACCTCAACTACATGACCACCGGTATCGCTCCGACGCGCGCTGGCAACGCGCATCAAAACGTGGTGCCCTATCAAGTATTTAAAACTTCAGATGGCTTCATGATTGTTGCTGTCGGTAATGACTCGCAATTTAGGTCGTTCTGCACGGCACTCGGGATTGCCCAGTACGGTACGGATCCCAAGTTTGCGACCAACCACGCGCGCATTATTCATCGCGCCGAACTGATCCCAATGCTCGAACGCGTCATGGCGGGTGGCGAACGTGATGCGTGGATTGAAAAATTAGAAGCGGTGGGTGTACCTTGCGGACCGATCCAAACCATTGACCAGGTCTTTGCACATCCACAAGTCATTGCGCGCGACATCTGGAAAAATATTCCGCATCCAACAGGCGGTTCAAGCCCAACGACAGCAAGCCCCATGAATTTTTCAGCTACACCCGTGCAGTATCGTCGGGCCGCTCCGACTTTGGGGCAGCATACCGATGAAGTGCTAAGTGAAATTTTAGGCATAAAAAAATAATCGTACACACATGTCAGACACTCGACCTACCCTCTCGTATAGCGTGACAGGCCACGGAGAAAACCTTT
>JBAXLV010000620.1:0-1872 GCA_037134635.1 Alcaligenaceae bacterium | reverse complement strand
GGTACGGCGCGCCAGTTCGGTCGAGATCCAGGTGAAGTCGCGCGCCTCGCCCTGCGGCTCCACGGCCGGCTGGCGCAATATGTAACCCTGATGTTCCCAGAACTGCTCCATGTACTTGGTCTTGCCCAGGCGGATCAGCTGCGTGGCCTCCAGATCGGTAGCATCGGGCAACAGGATGTCGGCCATGTGGTTGGTTTCGTCAGGCGTGAAAGCAAAGCACACCGTGAACGGAAAGCGCGCAATGGTCTTGGCCACGTTGGGCGTGTCCCAGAACGAAATCGACGGGTTTGTGCGATAGGCAATCCAGATCTCTGGTGCTGTTGGCCGTGGCCAGTTCTTGGGCACATGGGTCTGAAACATCCACGCCAGATGCGAAGGCCCCAGCGACTGACTCCAGGACCCGCTGTTGCCAGCCAGCGGCACCAGTGTGCGGTGCGCGTTGCGGCCACTGGGTTGCTGCAGCCACTTGGCTTTGGTGGTTGCGTTGAGCTTGTTGAGCATGAAGCCATCCGGCCCCGGTTGCACGCTCTTGTGCCGGTTTTCACGCGGACTGTTGATGCGCACCGTGGTGCCGAGGATGCCACCCGGCACCTCGAGCGCGCCCACCAGTACCGCAAGCAGCGTGCGAGACCAGCAGCACTCATAGGCGCCCCAGCCGTTATTGACGGTCTTGCCCAGAGTCACGGCAACCGGCCGGTACGGCAGCACTCTGCCGTCAACTTCCACCGTCTGCCCAACACAAGCCTGCTCGACAAATTCCAGCGCCACTCTGCGTATCTTGGCTGCGGGCACCTCGCACAGGGCCTGCGCCCATTCCGGACTGTATTGATGGATGTGCGCCACGAGCTTGGAAAATGAGGTTTCACCCTCGACTTGCGGGTAAACCCAGCGCTCGTCATCGGCGCCGATCTCCACTGCATCAACGACGTTAAAGCGGCCTTCAAGCTGCGGAGCGATGTCGGGCGTGTCGTGCGGCAGTGCCCGATTGCCCTGCGCGTCCCAGACCAGAGGTTTGAGCGTTTGCGGGTCGCGCAGAAAGAAGCCCTTGGGGCCGACCAAGTAAGGCGATGAAGTCATGTTGCGCAGGAAGGGCAGATCCAGGCGTTCCCGTGCAACTTCATGCAGCAGCACATGAATCATGGCAAACATGAAGGCCGGGTCGGTCTTGGGCTTGATCGGAATCCACTCGGCCGAAGCGCCAGCGGTAACCGACAGATGCGGTTCTATCTGCACCCGCTTGGCACCGCGTATACGTGCATCGGAGTGCCGTGCCACAGCGCAGACACCACCGGTGATCTCCACATTGGCGCCAAAGGAAACGATGTAATTGCAATGCGGCGTGTCAGCCGCGACGGCAAACCCACGATGCAAGGATTCACCGTACAGGTGTGCGGAGTGGACGCACTTGACACCATCACCGGAGCCGAAGCTGTAATCCATGTCGCCTCAGGCTTCGATGAAAGCGGCAAAAGTACCCATGTAATTGGCCGGTGTACCGCCGTGCCCGAGCGTCAGCGCGACGCGTGGCAGGTTCTGCTCATCAAGCAATCCACGCGAGCGAATATCGTTGAGCTTGGACGCCACGGTATCAAGCGCTTCGTCCCACGAGATTGGTACAAAACCCGGATCGTGCTCCTTGCCTTTCTTGGGATTCGTGCGCTTCATGGGCGTCAGAATCCGCCCCGGGTGGTAAGTCTTCTGAATCAATCCATAGGCTTTAACGCAAGGTTTTCCGTTTCCCGGATAAACGCCTCGCCCCACAAAATTGGGGCCGATTTCTGTTGCAACACCAGCCTCGACCTTGACGCTGAGCAGATCGGGACCGGAGACGCAGTTGTAGCAGTAGGAGGGAACGCGTCGGGTGGTACTACT
>JBAXLV010000619.1:0-1878 GCA_037134635.1 Alcaligenaceae bacterium | reverse complement strand
TTCACTTCATTCGTACCTGCAAAAAAACCTTGCCCAAAGCCGTGCGCAAACACAGCTGAACAACCTAACGCATTCATTGTTAATGTCGCGTCCAGCTTCAGCATTTTGGCCGCGGCTGCCGCTGCCCCAACCGTACCCGCCACACCCGATGCACGAAACTTTGGCAACATACCAGGCGCACCCATATACATGCGTCTAACGACCTCATAGCCCGCTACCATGCCCACCAGCACATCAGCACCGGTACGCTTGAACGCTTGCGCGAAACCCAATGCGGCCGGGATCGTCAAGGCCCCCGGGTGAGACTTCTGCATAAAGTCATCTTGGCTTCGTCCGTTGATCAGCGTTGCATTCACAAAAGCAGCATCCACAATAGGCAAGGATTTTTGATAGCCTATGACACTCGCCGGCCCGACACCACCCTCTGTAAACGCCAACACCACGCTGGGCACATGCAAGCCATGTGCCGCTAAACCTGTTGCCAGACAATCCAATAGGCGCGTCTTTGTTCTTTCAATGACACTTTTGGGCAACTGCTCGAGCTGCAGGTTGCAAATGAAGTCTGCGAGTTTTCCGCTGACGGTATTGATTGAACTCATTTTGTCACCTCGTTTAATCTCTTTTTATTTGATTGTAGGTATAACGAAGGTTGTTGTATACAATCAAAAAAAACTATAACGTAATCAGCATAACAATTAAAGTAAGCGATCAAGAGACGATCAATACGTGTATTAGACTAATATCATCCATAGGGGAAAAAAATGCAGCGACTAAAAGCTATCCAACTGGCCATCGCTTGCGCTTTACTATCTGTCAGCGTGACCGCGCAAGCGGCCTTTCCTGAAAAATCAATACACTTAATTGTGCCCTTTCCACCAAACGGTACCACTGACGTTGTTGCGCGACGAATCTCTCAAAAACTTGGTGAGGTGCTCGGCCAAACTATCATCATCGAAAACAAAGGGGGTGCTGGCGCAACGATTGGTACTCAGCTCGTCGCGTCGTCGCCGGCGGATGGCTATACCTTGTTGATGGCAACCAATTCACATACGGCCAACCCATCGATCTACAAAACCCTTGGATACGATACCGTCAAAAGCTTTACGTCCGTCATCATGGTTGGAGACACGCCTGGTTTAGTCGTGATTCACCCTTCCGTTGCAGCTAACACTTTGCAAGAATTTATTGCACTCGCAAAAAAAACATCACCCCCGCTGCACTATGGCACAGCAGGCTCTGGCACCTTTCCTCACCTGGCCACTGAATTGTTCATTGACCGCGCTGGGATTGAAATGGTTCATATCCCTTACAAAGGGGCCGGGCCTGCCATGATCGATCTGCTTGGCGGGGTCTATCAGTTCAAAATTGATGCCTTTCCAACGTCTGCCGTGCAAATCAAAGCCGGAAAGATCAGGCCGCTTGCGGTGACCAGCTTAGAGCGTATGCCGCAAATTCCAGATATGCCAACCGTCGCTGAACTTGGCTTTCCGGGCTTTGAGACCACTTTCTGGATGGCGGTTCTAGCGCCAACGGGCACGCCACAAAACATCGTTCAAACGCTAGAGAAAGCCTTTGTGCGCACCCTGCAAGATCCACAAATTATCGAACGCCTCACTGCAGACGGCGTCAGAATCATTGCAAAGCCGGGCAGCTACGTCGACGAACTGGTTGCGCGCGAACTCAAACAATGGCCGCCGATCGTCAAAAAAGCGGGTATTGCCATCAACTAACGTTAACAACGTCATGAATACATTCTTTGTATACGCCGCAATTGGCGCAGATTTTAGGCAGTACAGCTTGAACTTGAGCGATGGGTCGTTAACCGAGTGCAGTTCAATCACACTGCCCGCAGGCCTTCAGTACGCCTGGAAACACGCC
>JBAXLV010000618.1:0-1884 GCA_037134635.1 Alcaligenaceae bacterium | reverse complement strand
TCTTTGTAGTTGGCAACGGCGGTTGGCACAAATTGTGTGGCACGTTGCAGCGAGAGAATCTCTTTGCCTTCTGGGGTGTCGGGGGTTAGGGCTAAAAAGGCCTCGGTTAAACGTTTGCGTGTGGCTTCAGGCATTGCGCTATGCACGGTCCAGTTGTAATCAAAATAAGTTGGGGTGGTGTAAAACGCCTGAACCTTAGTGGTATCCACTTTTTTATCAGCAACGAATTTTTCCCACACTGAAATATTGAGTGCACCGGCGTCGACTTTGCCTGAGGCAACAGCGGCGATGGTGGCATCATGCGCGCCTGAGAAAGCGATACGTTTTAAATCATTGTCAGGATTGATGCCGGCAGCCAATAAAAAGCTACGTGGCATGAGGTGCCCCGAAGTGCTTGATGGCGAGCCAAAACTTAAGGTTTTACCTTTTAAGTCTTTCAAGGCTTTGATGTCTGGCGAGGCGGTAATAAATATCGATTGAAACTTTGTATCTTCTTCGCGTTGTACAAGTGGTATCACCTTACCACCTGAGCGGATATGAGCTTGTACAAACGTAAAGCCACCGAACCATGCCATGTCGACTTTTTGATTGACTAAGGCCTCGACCGACGCCGCATAATCTGCGACGGGGATATATTCAACTTTGACGCCCAAGATATTTTCGAGATACTTGACTAATGGGGCAGCTTTACGCGCGAGTTCGGTGGGCGATTCGTCTGGAATGGCCGTGACTTTAAACACGGCTTGTGCCTGAGCTGCAGGGATCGAGCTAAAGCAAACGGTGGTGATGGCGAAAAGTGCCAGCAACTGGCGGCGTAGCGCTGAGGACAAACCGTGCATGATCAAGTTCCTGAGAGGGGTGGTGGGTGAATGACTGCGTTACAGTGTCCTATCTTACTATTAACACACGCAGGTTCGAAAACCTGCATAGATGTCGCGACGCGCTGGCGTAAAGAAGTTTCGGTATTGAACATGACGTAAAACCTCGTGCGTGACCCGAGCGGCACCACGCAATACTTTATGTGAACCAAACCAAGGGGCCGAATACTCAGCGTAGGGGTGTATAGCAAAGCCATCGAAAGGCTCAAAGCTATCTTGAGTCCATTCCCACACTTCTCCCCAAGCAAAGTTTTTTACAGTACGGGCGGCACAATCCCACTCAGCTTCAGTCGGTAAGCGACAATTAGCCCAGCGGCAATACGCTTGTGCATCATCCCACGAAAGATGAACGGCGCTGGCCTGCATATTCATTGGGGCCCAGGTGCCAAAGCGCTGAGTTTCAAAATTTGATGCGGTTTGACGAACGTACAGCGGCAAACGATGCCCTGTCGCCACCACAAAGCGCATATATTGCGCCCAACAAACCGGCTGTGATGCAATTTCAAAGTCCTGCATGGTGACGCTGCGTGCGACGCGTTCGTTGTCAAAACAAAACTCGTTTGACGACGACCCAAGTGTCCAAGTTTGTGCAGGTACGTGAAAAGTCGACAAAGATGAATCAAGCTGCATTGAATTGTCGTGAGGCTTTGACCCTACAGGCCGAGGGGATTTTGCAGTGGCGGCAACATCATTTGCTTGAACCCAAGGTGTTTGAAACGGGATCGACAGCGCTTGAGCCATATAGCTGCTTGCCTCAAGATGCATAGCTTCGTGTTGTAAAACAAGCCAATAAAAATAGAGTGCGAGAGAATCTTTGCTCTCTTTGCGCAAAAGTTCGAGAGTCTGTTCAAGGGTTTGTTCAGCATAGCGTAGGCATCGATTGGCCTCCGGTAGCCCTTGATCCCAACGCGTGGCGTGTTGTACTTTAGCGCTGTCGTACCATTGATCTGCATTGTTTAGCAGAGGCTGGGTCTGAGGCTGACTGACTGAGGCACTCAGGCCACGC
>JBAXLV010000617.1:0-1884 GCA_037134635.1 Alcaligenaceae bacterium | reverse complement strand
GTCACGCCCTGACGCTGGCCAGGCACCCCTCAGAAACCGAAGAGCGTTTGATGGTGCGTGTGCTGGCGTTCGCCTTGCACGCCCATGAAGATTTGGTCTTTACTAAAGGCCTGAGTGACGCTGACGAGCCCGATATCTGGCTCAAAGATCTCACCGGTTCGATTGAGCTCTGGATTGAGGTCGGACAGCCTGACGAGCGCCGGATTCTGAAAGCCTGTGGCCGTGCCAAACAGGTGGTTGTGTATTGTTATAGCGGTCAGAACAGCAAGATTTGGTGGGATGGCATTCGCAATAAGCTCGAGCGGGCGCGTAACTTGACTGTGGTGTGTCTGCCGTCAGAGGACACGCGTGCGTTGGCCGCCCAGACGCAACGCAGCATGATCTTGCACGCAAACATTCAGGATGGCGAAATTTTTATTTCAAACGATCAAGGCGAACTGACGTTTGTGCCAGAGATCTGGCGCGAAGCAAAAAACTAAATCTTGTTGTGTCAGAAAATATCTCAGTCGCTAAAAGTAGACGTTGGTTCACGCAAGAGCGTGCCGCATCGCTTGCACGGGTGACGATTGTTATTGCGTTGCATGTGTTGGTATTGGTTGGGTTGTTCAGCTGGTCGTGGTCGCCGACTCCGATTGAAGTCTCGATTTTGACACTTCAAGATTTAGAAGGCGACACCACTAATACTGAAGACACGCACGTGCAAGAGCCTATGCAGCCCAGTAGCGCAGCGGCTCAGGCGCCCAGTGCAGAGCCAGTCGAAACCGAGCAGATTGATATCGCCTTAACGCAAGAGACTCAACCAGAGCCGGAGCCAGCAGTGCGATCAAGGCTTGAGGCGCCGCTTGAGTCCAAGCCTGTGCCAGCGCCTGCACCAGTACCGAAACCGGTTCAACGCACTGCGATCCCACAACCAACAGCGACGGGTGTCGCCGCAGCGGTTGATTCGACAGCGAACGCACGACAAGGCTCAGATACCGAGCAGGCATCGACGGCGGTGCGCTTTGATGCTGACTATCTGCATAATCCGGCACCGACCTATCCCTCGCAGTCAAGACGATTGAAAGAAGAGGGCACGGTTCTATTATTAGTACGGGTGAGCGCTGATGGTGCGCCCACCGAGGTTGAGGTGCGCCAATCGAGTGGGTTCGAGCGCTTAGATGACGCTGCGTTGCAAGCTGTGCGCCAGTGGCGGTTTGTTCCTGCCAAGCGCGGTAGCCAAAACGTAGCCGCTTCTGTGCTTGTGCCGATTCAATTCAAGCGTCAATGATTAAAATTATTGCGCTTTTAGCCAGGCGCGCAATTGTGCAAAATCAATGACACCTCGTACGCGCCTGGCTTCGCCTTTGGCGTTCACCAGCATCGTAATCGGCAATTCACCTAGCCACTTCGGGTCAATTTCATAGCGCATATATTCGTCAAACACGGCTGTACTTGCCCGATTGTCGGCTTTTGCAAGTCCTGCTAGCGTGAGTGCTTGCGAGGCGGTCGCGTGTGGCACTTGATCTACTTCGATAAAAATAGCCTTGAGGGCTGAAGACTCATGTAAGAAGTCGCCCCACCGCGGTAACTCTTCAAGACAGGGCCCACAGGTGTAGCCCCAAAAGTGCACGATCTGAGGTTTGCCTGCACCCGCTTGTAATATTTTTTTCCAGTCGCCAGGCGCATAGCTGGTGAGCGCGGGGCCTGGTGTGTCAAGCTTGAGCAAACGATAGCCTTGCGCTGCTGTTAGCCATGAAAGATAGGCCACGTTATCACGCTGCACGAGCAAGGGGTGATCAGAGTAGCCGACTGTTTCAGCGATGAGTTTTGGCGGTGACCACAGCACGCCGTCATCGATCGAGTGCTGCGCAAAGATGGCGGTGCGTTTTCCATCAAATTCTTTCC
>JBAXLV010000616.1:0-1885 GCA_037134635.1 Alcaligenaceae bacterium | reverse complement strand
GGTGAAGATTTAAAGCGCCTTGTTTTTGAAGGGTAGCTAAATAACGCCCATAGTCGGATTGAGATCCGGCCAGCTAATGACATCAGGCTTGATGACAAAATAAAGCAAGACAAGATGAGTATTAATCGGTCTAGCACTGCGCCTGATATTTTCAGTTCAGACGACGCGGCGGGAACTTGCCCCACCATCCATGCGACGGTGAGGGTGATGACTAGGCCAGCACCTGCTGACCAATATTTTAAAGCCGTTGATGAGCGGTGCTCCCATACAACTATCGCGGCTAGCAAAAGTTTTTTACTCATCTTTAATTGTGAGCCCTTGGCTTTCCCAGCAGTCGCTTCAACTCGTCCGAGGCAGATTCATATACGCGTTGATTGTTCTTAATATCCTTTTCGTATTCGTCACCACCAACAATACATCCACGAGACATGACCTTGATGTTGTAGGGTGCTAATTGTTCCTGAAAATTATCAAAGTCACCACGTAAGATCAGGCCATACATATACCACCTGGGTGAAGTCGTATCCTCAAAAATCGTTTTAAGCGAAGTAGTAAAATCACTAAACGCGATAGCCAAAACCAAAGCGCAGATCGGCAACACTGCAAAAAAACGTCTATTACGGCAAGCATCCACAGCATTCACGGCCAATACCTTAGTCCTTGCGTGTATGAAGTGCCAAAACTTATACACTTTAGAGTCTTTCAATGACTGCGAGTCGACTTTATTTTCAGAGTCCATAGCGGGCAGCCGCTCACCTCGCTCAGCAATGATTTCTTCAATTGCCTGTCGAGCAAACGGATTCAAGCCTGGGTTATTTGCTCTTCTGGCCAGCAAATAATCCGACTCAGTATTGTTAAAGCGGTCTTTAAAGTAGGCAAGGTTCATTTTTTTCTCAGACACTTACTTCGTTTCGTTCACGACGGAATTCACACTTAGCCACTGATCTAACACTGTCGTCACGTACTCTTTAGGCAACATATGCCCTGCCCTTGGCACGACAGTCACTGAAATATTAAGCAACCTGCCAAACTCGCTGACGTGTTCTGGATTGCTTTGCCAATCTTGCTCGCCGACATGAATCTCACAAGACTGGGGAGTTGGAAACTTCTTCGCTTGTGCAAGCTCTTTTAGTTTTCTTGAACGAGGTGGCACAAAATGCGTGCCAGTTTCATTATTTGAAAACTCACCGACGATTGGCGATAGCAGCAGCACCTTACCGATATAAGCGGGCATTAAGGTTTGTGCATGCAAAAACAGATAGGCGCCAAACGAGTTCGCTAAGATCTTGGCCTCTTTCAGCCAAAACCCTGCCTGAATGTCTTGCGCGACGAGTTCGATCTGCTCTTGAAAACTAAGACCTGCAAATTCACCTACGGTTTCTCGGCCAGAGACCAGTAGGTTACGCTCAACGAGGGCTGTGCCAAGCCCTGCGTCAAGTCGCCCGCCTCGGCCTGGTAGGTAATAAATTGCTGAACCGCTGTTCATACCTCATCCTGATTCATTAGACTGCCAACGGTGCAAAGTGACTAGCCCACGCGTTCTTCATCGATCTCTCTTGAACGCTGATAGATTTTATTGACCTCGATCAGATAACGCTCTCTAATTTTTATAAACTGCGTGTTTGACTGCCCAATAGAGATGCGTCTACTGAGTAGATCGTCGAACAGGGCGTCCATGTCTGTATGAAATATCAATAGTTGGGCCCGAAACTCGTGCTCTCTAAAGGCTTGAACGCGTAAAGACCTACACTCTTTATTTTGCTCAATAAATTCGTTCAATAATTCGATCTCATCATCGCTCAAGTATCGTTTTAGTGTCATTAATTGCACATGCTGGGGTGCAACAATATCCGAATAAAAGATCTGAGAAAATATGCGTTGGCCC
>JBAXLV010000615.1:0-1893 GCA_037134635.1 Alcaligenaceae bacterium | reverse complement strand
GCCTGTTGCAGGCCATGCAGGGTGCGCAGTGTCAAACGCTGGTGTTTAGTTCAAGCGCTACGGTTTACGGTGACCCCAAATATTTGCCGATCGACGAAGCGCACCCCACCGGTGCAACCAACCCGTATGGTCGCAGCAAGCTGCATATCGAAGAGATCTTGTCAGATCTCAGCGCGTCTGATCCGTCATGGCATATCGCCGCCCTCAGATACTTCAACCCAGTGGGTGCGCACGCCTCGGCCTTGATTGGCGAAAATCCCAATGGCATCCCAAACAATTTGATGCCATTTATTGCGCAAGTGGCCGTAGGCAAATTACCGCAGCTCAAGGTCTTTGGCAACGATTACGATACCCCAGATGGCACAGGTGTACGCGACTATATCCATGTGATGGATTTGGCCGAAGGCCACCTCGCTGCGCTTAAGTTTTTAACGCAACACACGGGTTTGCATACCTTTAACCTCGGCACTGGTCGCGGCTATAGTGTGCTTGAAATGATCAAGGCCTTTGAGGCTGCCAGCGGAAAATCTGTGCCCTATAGCGTTGCACCGCGCCGAATGGGCGATATTGCTAGTTGCTATGCCAGCGTTGATTTTTCAGCCAAACAGTTAGATTGGCGTGCCGCGCGAAATTTAAAAGATATGTGCGAAAGTAGCTGGCGGTTTGCGCAGCAGGCTTCAAAAAAATAGAAGAGGTCTAAGCCTCGTTCCATCACCCTTCATTGCGTTTTAAAAAACGTTCGTCGGATAGCGCCAACAGCCATGCCAAGAGCATCACATACAGGCTAAGCGTGCGCAGGGTACGTAAAATGAGTTCAGTCCAGCCAAACGCAAACAGGCCCAAGCAAAGCACAAGCCCCATCGCAGCGGCAACGCGGGCCGGTGCGGCCACTCGCGCAGACAGTCGTTTGGCAAAAATCCATGCAGGCGCACAATACATCAGCAGCAATGCAGCGAGGCCCAATAAGCCATGGCTAGCGAGGCTAAAGATCATGTCGCTGTGTGGTTCGCCAAAATCTTGACTGTGGGTAAAGTCTGAGACGATTCCTTCACGCCAATATTTTTCTACCATCGGCCGAAAATTTTGTGTGGATCCGCTACCAAAGATCGGATCGGCTGTAAACATCAACCACGAGACATGCCACAGTTGAATGCGACCACATTCAGACGAAATCGCTAAGGGATTTTTCAGGCACTCTGCAGTCTGGGTGATGGTATCTTCAAAGCGCTGACGCATAATCGAGCTTGAGGCGAAGACCGCTGAGGCGATTAGCATGGCGACGATTGCAGGTAGCACAAGCTTGCGAGGGCTGGCTTTACCGTTGACGAGCACGAGCCCAATAATGATAAAGAATGGTACGGCAAACCAACCACCGCGAGTTTGAGTCGTGATGAAGCCTAGCAACCCGATCAGCGAGGTGACAACTTTGAGTGCGGTCTCGGTTTTGCGAAAGCGAGTCAAGCGCCAACCGATCGAAAACGTTGCGAGCACTGCCATTAACAACAGCAAGTCACCATACGACACGGTATTGAACTGAGGCACATCTAAAGGGCGCCTGAAGGTGGGCCAAGACAAAAAGACCGAGTAGCCTGCTGCTACCCACGTTGTCACAATCAAGCCCCAAGTTGCCTGGCGCAACCACTGTGGGATCAAGGATAAGCAGGCCCCTAAGATGAAGAGGGTGCCAACACTTAAGCGTAACGCTCGCTCGATTTCTGTATCCAGGCGCTTATCGCTACGCAGAGCGGCGATGGTGATCACGACTAGCGAAAAGAACAGAGCAGCCGCTAAGACTCGATATTCTTTAAGGTTAAGGTCGGCAAGCGTGGCAGCCAGGCCGCCAGCTCTTGAAAAACAGATAGTCAGGCAGATCACCGCCAACGTATAAAACAC
>JBAXLV010000614.1:0-1893 GCA_037134635.1 Alcaligenaceae bacterium | reverse complement strand
AGCGGGTTCGAAAAATGATAGGGATTGCACATCCTGAGCATCGTGATCGACTCGAGGTGGCGGCACGAGAGCAAATAGCCGGATACGCTTAGCGCTTCCACTGGCCTGGCCGACGGTTAATCGGGGCGATGAAAGTACACCTTCTGCTCGTACCGATCCGGACGACATGTCATCTCGGTGTATTCAAAGGGGACACCCTCGCGATTTTGATACGTGCGCCGGGTTTTCAACATGGGAGCACCTTTGCGTACGCCGAGCAGCTTGCTCACCTCTGCATCAGCTTCGACGGCTGTAGCGATTTGGCGGACGCGAAAGGCGCGAACCCGGCAATATTTCTCGATTTGCCCAAGTAAAGGAGCGGTGCCGATCAACTCCTTTGGTATTCGAGCGGCATAGCCGACGAGCGTAAACAACTGACCGTAAGCTGCAGGACCGGTATCCAGACTCAATACTCGCTGGATGCAATAGATTGCACCGGTGGGTTTCAATCCAAAAAGTTCAGCGACCGCAGGCACTGTGCGTGCAGAGATGATGCCGTGCTTTAAAACCAGATGCTGGCTGTGCGTCAAACCTCCAGTAAATTCCCCGATCAAGTCGTCAATGGAGGTTAGCCCCCATGTATCTTCGGTGGAAGAATGAGGTGCGACGATCGTACCGTGGCCGATTTTTCGTAGCAGCAGGCGCTCATCCGCAAGCGTTTTGAGGGCCTCCCGAATGGTGTGTCGGCTGCAGTTGAACTCAGCACAAAGAAGGCGCTCTGGCGCAAGCATTTGGTTTTCCGCATACACCCCGTACGAAATTCGTTCACGGATCGTGTTGGCGACATGCTCATGCTTTGTTTTCGCGCGCTGCATTAGGCCATCCTTGTCGCTGATGAGGGTGTTTTAATTGTACGATGGGGTCGCCTCCGGCGCACAGTAGCCCCGCCCTGTGACACCTCGCCCTTAATACTATTTGCACTCGACTTCGTGAAATGAAATTGGGCCGCTGTTACCAAGCCGGGGCATGACCGTTCGAATGTCGATGGGTCTCCCCGAGATCCGCATTGGTGACTGGAGAACAGGCCACACATCACCATCAGCAGTCGTTCGTTGGACCAGCAGCTGGCGTGCCACCACATGATCCGACGTCATCGCTTCGCTGGTGGTGAGGACGGGTGCACAATCAATACCCGCGCCACTTAGTCTTGCGCAAAACGCCGCTCGGCTTTCCGCAAACGATTGTGAGCCAACGACCCTGTTCACGTCGTCCTCCGTGGCTATCGCCACGACAAAACCATCGAGAGCTTCACGCAACACTACCGGTTCACCTGGTGATGAACCAGGCCACGCAATCTGCGTCATCCAGACCGACGTATCTTGCATCGACAAATCAAAGTGGATCGCCCGGCCTGTCCCGTCGCGATGTTCGAGTCCGGCTAATACGGCCAAAAGACCAAACTCGCCTGCGATCATGTCCGATGCGGAGATACCCGCCTTTACCGGCGAGCCATTGACCTGCGTAAGACTCATCAGGCCTGACGTCGCCTGGATAACGGTATCGAGTGCCGCGCGGCCGGGATAAGCGGAATCGTTACCGAAGCCATTCAAAGAGCAATAGATTAGGTCCGGATACCGTGTACGCAGTACTTCAGCGCTCACCCCCAGTTTGGCAAGCGCACCCTGTCGCATATTTTCAATCAGGACGTCTGCTTGACTGAGTAACCCATGAAGAATTTCAAGTTGTTTAGGGTCCTTGAGATCTAGAACTACTCCACGTTTGTCGGTGTTACATAGGGCGAAGATGTGCGACAGGCCGTCAGCCCGTAATGGGGGCGCGTGCCGGATTGCATCTCCCGCCGGCGACTCGACCTTGATCACATCGGCGCCGAGTCCGCCTAGATGTCGGCTGGCC
>JBAXLV010000613.1:0-1894 GCA_037134635.1 Alcaligenaceae bacterium | reverse complement strand
GGTCAGCTCGGCGCGCACCCAGCGACTCCCGAGGGGCTTCGCGCTTATACAGACCATTTACCGAAAAATCGGAAACATGAATGGACGGTCTGCTGCAAGAGCGGCAATTTATTTCCGATCGCTCTGAGCGCGATTGCTCAAGGGGGCCATATCGCCATTGGAATCGGCGACTACGCCTACCCTGAACTCGGCTACCCTACGAATGCACAGTTAGTGGAGGAGGTGGTCAAATTAGCAAAGACTGTTGGGCGTGAAGTCGCGACGCCCGCTGAAGCGCGGAGTATTTTGGGCATTCAGCCACGATCGCACTAAAACTATGCGTTTTTTGCAGCGCAACACTGAAGTTTTAGGTATTATTTCTGACGTCAATCGCTTATCCGCACATCGTATTTTAAAAGACTAGAGACAATCATCATGCAAACAACAAATCCAGCCCGCGTTCAAGTTTTTTGGCAACCTGGTTGCTCCTCTTGCTTACGCACCAAAGAGTTTCTAACCAAGCAAGGAATCGACTTCGAATCGATCGATGTACATAACGATCCAACGGGCATGGATAAGTTACGTGCGTTAGGTGCGCGTAGCGTGCCTGTCGTGGCCCTAGGTGGCAAGTACACGCTATGCCAATCTTTTAATGATGTGATCAAGTTTTTGGATCTCAAAACGAAGTTGATGGATCCCCTGCCGCCAGAGCAACTGGTCGCTAAGTTGGACACCGTGTTGCAAACCTCTATCCGGCTAATTCAGCAGTTCAAACCTGAACAACTACGTGAAAATTTTCGTAACCGTAACCGCAACCCTGCCGGCACCGCTTTTCATATTTTTCGGGTTGCACAAATGGGTGTTGAAGCCGCCCATCAAATCGATCTCAAATTTGAAAGCTTCAACGAAGTGGCACCCGATGATTGGACCGCAAGCGATCTAGCCAAGTGGGGAGAGACTGTGCGGGCTCAATTGCTCGCTTGGTGGGAAAAAGAACCAAACCGTAGCCTTGACTACTTGGTATCCACGTACTATGGCCGACGGACAATGCACGACGTCTTTGAGCGTACGGCCTGGCATGCTGCTCAACACACGCGCCAAATGACACTGATGCTTGAAACTTATGGCATTACCCCTGACCGACCGCTAAGTGCTGAAGACTTAAAAGGTCTGCCGGTTCCCGACGAAGTTTGGGATCGCTAGCTCGGCAGGCTCCGCCCACGAGCACGACTCATTACAGTCGTACTCGTTTTTTAAATGTTTTTGAGTTCATGATGAAACCTTCTCGCTACCGAGGCAGCAAAGCCGCCTGTTTAGTCAGTAGCCTCCTTGCCTTTTTGGGGTTCAACAGTGCAATGCAACCCGCGCATGCACAGGATGATTATCCCAATCGTGCGATTCGTATTGTTGTGCCGTTCTCTCCGGGCGGCGGAGGGGATGCAGTCGTACGCTACATGAGCGACAAGCTGGCCGAACGACTCAAGCAACAAATTATTGTTGAGAACAAGCCCGGTGCTTCGGGCTTTATTGGTGCGCAGCTTGTTGCGACCGCAGCCCCAGACGGTTACACACTACTGATGGGCTTTGACGGCGGCATCGTCGTTGCGCCTAATATGCTCAACGCACCTTTCAACCCAGTCACTGATTTTACGCCGATCACTAAACTCAACGATGCAACAATTATTTTAGTCGCCAACCCCTCTGTACCGGTTAAAAATATCAGCGATATTGTGAATCTGGCGAAATCCAAACCTGAGGGCTTACAGTTCAGTTCGTCCGGGCCCGGTACAACGCCTCACTTGGCTGGTGAGCTACTGGCGCTTCGCACCGGAATCAAACTGTCGCACATCCCCTACAAAGGCGGTGGGCAAGCGGTTACCGATGCAGTGGCTGGACATTTTCCAATTTTCTTTAC
>JBAXLV010000612.1:0-1895 GCA_037134635.1 Alcaligenaceae bacterium | reverse complement strand
CTTAAATCCGGCGTTTAGGCACTGAAAGGCGCTCGCTGCGCCGATGATGCCTGCCCCAATGATGACAATGTGCGCCTGTTTGTTCAAAAGATCCCTCAAGCTTGTAAAGCCGCGAACGTTTTTGAATCGTAGCATTCGGGACGCCAATCGCACTGTAACAAGCGCTAAAATCTGGTTCGCTCAGCGCTGAAGCCCCGTTATGATGCGGGTATTGTATTTTTTCGGATTTTGCAACATGAAAGCTGTTTTTATTGATGCCAATGGTAGTTTGGCTGTTGTGGCAAGACGTTTACACCAGCCTGATGACATTGCCTTGCTCGTCAACGAACAGCCAGACATCACGCCAGAGCAAATCCCTGGGGTGTTAGGTGACGCCGAGATCCTGATCGTGGATCACACGTCACTACCCGTCGAGATTGCTCAAAAATGCCCGGCGCTCAGGCACGTCGTATTTTTAGGGACTGGCGCGCGCTCTTACATGAATCCCGAGGCCTTGGCAGAAATCGGCATAGAAGTTCATATTATCAAAGGGTATGGCGACACCGCTGTCGCTGAATGCGCCTTTGCTTTGATGTGGGCGAGCGCCAAAGGGTTTGCCAATATGGATCGCGGGATGCGGGCTGGGCAGTGGTTGCGTACCGATGGGGTTGAGCTAACGGGTAAAACCTTGGGTCTGATTGGATTTGGTGGCATTGCTGCCGAGATGGCTCGCCTTGCATTAGGCGCCGGCATGAAAGTCATGGCCTATAACCGCAGTCCAAAAATACACCCTGGTGTCACGTTTGTTGACCTGGACACCTTACTCTCAAGCTGTCACGTCATTTCGGTGCATCTTTTGCTCAATGACGACACGCGCGGCTTTATTTCGGCGGCCCGAATTGCACAAATGCGCGACGGCGTGATTTTGATCAATACGGCGCGGGGCGCGGTAATTGATGAGTCTGCCTTAATTGCAGGATTGCAATCCAAAAAAATCGCGCATGCGGGCTTAGACGTGTTTGATATTGAACCCCTGCCTGCTGATCACCCCTTTACTAAAATTGATAATGTCACGCTGTCGGCACACTCTGCCTTTCGTACACCTGAGGCGAGCGATAATCTGATTCAAGCCTCGCTGAATCACTGTCGCCGGATCTCTGGCCAAGGTCAACAACGTTCGTAAAGGGATCGCTTATGTGGTCGTTTGTTAAAAAGCTCAGTGGTGTCTTACTTGGCCTGAGTGTGAGCGCTGCAGCGCTCGCGCAGACTGAGACCTGGCCAACCCGCGCCATTACAATCATTAATGGTTTTCCGAATGGTGCGGGCACCGATATTTATGCGCGCAAATTGGGTGAAGCACTTGCCCCGCTACTGGGCGTACCCTTCGTGATTGATAGCAAGACGGGGGCGGGCGGCAATCTTGCCTCAGATTTGGTCGCGCGGTCGCAGCCGGATGGATACACTTTTTTACTCGCCACGGCGGGCACGCATGCGATTAACGCTGCGCTTTATAAGAAACTCAGTTTTGACGTTGAGCGCGATTTCACCCACATTGCGATTTTGGGCGATGTGCCCAACGTGTTGTTGATAAACGTAAAAAAACATCCGACGATTCAGACGTGTGCCGATTTGCTCAAGTTGCTGCGCGCCAACCCTGGTAAGCTCAATTATGGCTCGACCGGAAACGGTGCCTCGACGCATCTCTCGGCCGCCCAGTTCGCCAGCGCGGCGAAAGTTGATATCGTTCATGTGCCTTACAGGGGTCAGGGCCCTGCGATGACGGCACTGTTAGCGGGTGATGTCGATCTCTTTTTTAATCAAAGTGCGCCGGCGATCGCCTCAATTAAGGGGGGCTTGAATCTTGGTCTGGCGGTGACTACGCCCGGGCGTCTAGACGCATTGCCCAATGTGCCACC
>JBAXLV010000611.1:0-1899 GCA_037134635.1 Alcaligenaceae bacterium | reverse complement strand
CTGACCTTATCTTCAGACTTTATCGTTGGCTTTCCGGGTGAGACCGAAGAAGATTTTGAAAAAACCATGAAGCTCATCGATGAGATTGGGTTTGATACTTCGTTTTCTTTTGTGTACTCGCGTCGCCCTGGTACGCCGGCCGCAGATCTGGCAGATGACACACCCCAAACCGTGAAGTTGCAACGCTTGCAGCGCTTACAAGCGCGTATCAATGAACAGGCGCATGCCATTGCACGCAGTATGGTGGGATCGACGCAACGCATTTTGGTCGAAGGCACTTCGACCCGAGATCCAAATGAATTGAGCGGTCGCACTGAAAACAATCGCATCGTGAATTTTCCAGGGCATCCGCGCTTAATCGGTCAGATGATTGACGTGGTGATTACCGACGCAATGACCAACACGTTCAGAGGTCGCGTTTTAACGCGCGAATCTGAAGCGACAACCGGCAGTGCACCCGCATGACCCGAGCCACTGTCAAAGCCTCATCACGCGCGCGACCACACCCTGTCAAACTCAACCTTGAAGGCAATAACCAACAACTTTCGAACTTATGTGGGCCGCTTGACGAAAATTTACGTCAACTTGCAGACGGCCTAGATCTTGAACTCAAACGCCAAGATAATAAAATCACCATGTACGGCGCGCATGCCGAAGCCGCTAGCAAAATGTTGTTTGCGCTTCATCAGCGCGCAGCCAAACATCCGATTTCAGTAGACGACATTCAATTAGGGCTCGTTGAGACCGGTGTAGGCCGCTCGCTCGCTTCGGCCAAACAAGAATTTGATCCCAATGAGTTTCCCGCGCTTGATGACGAGAGTGGCACGATTGCCTTACGCACCCGTCGCAGTGATTTACGTCCACGCACCCCGCGACAACGTGACTATCTGAACAATATTCTGAAGCACGACATCACCTTTGGCGTTGGTCCCGCCGGCACCGGTAAAACCTGGCTCGCCGTAGCCTGTGCCATTGATGCAATGGAACGCGACACGGTGCAACGCCTGGTCTTGACACGCCCTGCCGTCGAGGCCGGAGAACGCTTGGGCTTTTTACCCGGCGATCTTGCGCAAAAAGTAGACCCTTATTTGCGTCCGCTTTACGATGCCCTGTATGACTTGATGGGTGCCGAGCGTGTGCAACGCTTGTTTGAAAAACAAACAATTGAAATTGCTCCACTGGCCTATATGCGTGGTCGCACCTTGAACCATGCCTTCGTCATTCTTGACGAAGCCCAGAACACCACGCCTGAACAAATGAAAATGTTTTTGACGCGCATTGGATTTGGCAGCAAAGCCGTCATTACTGGCGACCCCTCGCAGGTCGATTTACCCAAAGGTCATAAAAGTGGCTTGGCCCATGCCGTCAAAGTACTGCAGGACGTAAAGGGGATTGCAGTGACGCAGTTCACGAGTCGTGATGTCGTCAGACACCCCTTGGTCGCCCGAATCGTTGACGCCTATGAACAAGACGAGCAAAGCAAAGCCTGAGCTATCTTTAGCCGTGCAATACGCGGTGGCAGAGCCACGCCTGCCACGCTGGCGAATTCGTGCCTGGGTGCAACGCGCACTGAACGCCGCCCACAACGATCTAAACGAATCTTTTCAGGGTGCAAACTTAAGCGTGCGCTTGGTCGGCCGGACTGAAGCACAAACCCTAAACAACAACTATCGCAAAAAAAACTATGCGACAAACGTCTTGACCTTTGCCTATGGCTTGCAACCTGATGGTCGCATCAATGGCGACATCGTGATTTGCGTGCCAATCCTAAAGCTCGAAGCCAGAGCTCAGCGAAAAAAGTTTTTAGCGCACGCTACCCATCTCACGCTGCACGGCACACTCCATGCCTTAGGCTATGACCACATCAAAGCGCGCGACGCGACCCAGATGGAATCCCTA
>JBAXLV010000610.1:0-1901 GCA_037134635.1 Alcaligenaceae bacterium | reverse complement strand
TTGAGAAAACGTCAGCGCGTGGATGCTTTGGTTTGCAAATCAAAACCTGCCTAGGTGCTTGCGTGGGTAAAGAAGATCGCACACAACACGATGCAAGACTTTTAGCGGCGTTAACAGACTTACAGATAGAAGTCTGGCCATTCAGTGGTGCGGTTGATCTGATTGAAGAGCAAAATGGCTGGGTGCAAAAGCACCGAGTCAATAACTGGTGCCACCTCGAAACTTGGTGTTCAAAGACCGGAAAAGCAAGCCAAATCAGCACATTTGACCCACAAAATTTTGATCGCGACAGCTATCAGATTTTAGTTAGGCCTGTCCTGCTGCAAACGATTAAAGTTCAGGTCTGTTGAGCCCGCTACGTCTCAGATCACTTCGTTGGCGTAGAAACTAGCATACTTGCAAACTGTTCAATCACTTCTTGCAAATGTCTTGCTCGCATTTGCGCTGTAGGAAACTGAGCGGCCATTGAGCCATCAATCATCAGGCACCCTAGCCCATGAACCTGTGCCCAGAGTATGCTGGCCAGTGCGGCCGAGGCCCGTTCACCGAACACGATTTGTGTCAGCGTTGCTAATTCTGCGTAGGCGCTCGCGCCAGCTTGCTGCACGTCCGGAAATCTTGTCGCATCGCACATGTCTGGTCTAAACATGATTTGAAAGACGCCGGGTTGAGAAATTGCGAACTCAACATAGGCCTTTGCAGACGCCACCAGCGTCGCCTTAATACCTTCAGTGCCAGCAAGTCGATTCGCAACCTGAAGACGCTCTGCGAGATCGGTAAAGCCTTCGACGACCAGCGCGGCAAGAATCACTTCTCTATCTTTGAAATAATGATACGGCGCCTGGTGCGTACAGCCCGCGCGTCGAGCGACCTCGCGCATGCTTAGCGCGCCGGGGCCACCCTCTGCCAACAATTCTCGGCTCGTTAACAGTAATTCTTGGCGCAGATCTCTAGTTGGATCGGCCTTCGGTCTTCCGCGGAGCTTGATTGTCATATTTGTCAGTTTACTGAGGTATTTCAGGGTTTTACATTGTTAAAAATTTAATTTGACACCGTCTATTATTTTAATTATATTCCTGATTAATTAGACAATATCTATTTAATATATAAATCAACCAATACGGAGATTGACACGATGATCAGCCCAAAACAGACGTTTACTAGCAACGGCTCGACCACAAGCATCAGCTGGGCAGGACTACGAGCCATCCTGCGCGAGGCTTTGATTCGCCAACGCGTTCTGACATTCCTCGCCCTAGTATTCTTGGCGGCAATGATTCCAATAGCCCTTGCCTTGGTGCTTGATTCGCGTGAACTTCGAGGGGTCAACCTGTGGATCAAACCCCTAAAATTCCTGGCTTCAATTGCTCTATTTTGCTTCAGTACGGCTTGGTTTATTGGGCTATTGCCTGAGGCAAAGCGCCGCACGCCAGCTATTCGCTTTGTGGTCATGACTATCGTCGGTGCCGGCCTGTTTGAAATTATTTATATCGTGCTGAAGGCTGCTTTAGGTCAAGCCTCGCATTACAACTTTAGCGACCAACTGCACATCAACATGTACACGCTGATGGGGATCGGGGCAACATTGCTATGCGTGACACAAGGCGTTCTGGCAATTCAAATTAGTCGCTATGGCCGAACCGATATAGATCCTGTCTGGCGCATGGCTGTGGTGCGTGGCCTTTGGTTAACATTGATTCTGGGCGCTGGAGTGGGTGCACTGCTGGGCTCGCTTCAGCCACCAGACGGCGCAGGTTTACCGATCACTGGCTGGCATGCAGCACGGGATCTGCGCCCGGCTCACTTTTTAGGTATGCACGCGCAACAACTGCTGCCGTTACTTGGGGTGATGCTGGTCGCACGACCGACCGCCGAGGCGAAGCGCGCCTTGAATTTAGGCG
>JBAXLV010000609.1:0-1902 GCA_037134635.1 Alcaligenaceae bacterium | reverse complement strand
AGCTCTACTAATAATTGCCGAATTTTTTCAATGTCTTGTTTAGCCAGCGCCTGTGTCAAATCATTCAAAGAATGTTCAAGTTGCGACCACGACAGCACGTCTTCGCGCGCCTTCATGATGCGCTGGTGCGTGGTCGCCGTAGGGTTATCGCCAATCAACAATTCTTCGTACAGTTTTTCGCCCGGGCGCAGACCGATAATTTCAATCGCAATATCGCCATCTGGCTCGTCGTCGTCGCGCACCACAAGACCCGACAACTCAATCATGCGGCGGGCCAAATCCATGATTTTTACTGGCTGACCCATATCCAACACAAATACATCGCCACCTTCGGCCATGGCACCCGCCTGAATCACTAACTGGGCGGCCTCTGGGATTGTCATAAAGTATCGGGCGATCTCTTTGTGTGTCAGCGTAATCGGGCCACCATCGCGAATCTGGCGACGAAATTTAGGCACAACAGAGCCTGATGAGCCCAACACATTACCGAACCGTACCATCGAGAAACGGGTTCGATTCTTGACCCCGCTTTCAACCAAGGCTAAGTCGAGTGCCTGCAAGATCATTTCAGCCAACCGCTTGCTGGCTCCCATAATATTTGTTGGGCGTACGGCTTTATCGGTACTGATCAATACAAAATCGGCGACGCCATGCTCTGCGGCGGCCTGAGCAACGGTAAGCGTACCAAACACATTATTCTTGATGCCCTCAACAGGATTATGTTCAACCAAGGGCACGTGCTTGTAGGCCGCCGCATGAAAGATCGTGGCAGGCTTCCAAGCATTCAGGATAATGTCGATGCGCTGTTCGTCACGCACCGAAGCCAACAAAGGGACGAGTTTGATATCTTGCAATTCGTTTAATGCCAAAAGCTCTTGATGGATAGCGTAAAGGCCGAACTCACTCTGCTCGACCAGCAGCAACACGCTGGGTGTCGTTTTAAGAATTTGTCGACAGAGCTCACTGCCAATTGAACCGCCCGCACCCGTCACCAAAACAACTTTGTGCTTGATATTCTTAATTAATAGGTCGTCATTCGGCTCAACCGGATCCCGGCCTAATAAATCTTCGATGTCTAGCTCTCGCAAGTCGAGCGTACTGATTTTGCCTTCAACAAGCTCGGCCACGCTTGGCAGTGTGCGCACCGACACACGGGCTCGCAGCATTTCGTTCAAAATCTCGTTTCGTCGCTTGCGGCTAATCGTAGGCAATGCAAGTAAAACGTCGCTGATGCTCAGAGAAACGACCAAGCCGACTAAATCGTTTGGGCGATAGATCTGCAAGCCGTTCAAGACACGACCTTGCAGCCGCGGGTCATCGTCTAAAAACCCGACAACCCGCATTGAACTGGTATTGCCAATCGCGGCGGCCAGTTGCCGGCCCGCGTTACCGGCACCATAAATCAATACGTTCACAGAGTCGCCAACCCTAAGTTGGCTTTGATACATGCCACCTAACCAATAACGCGCCAAGGCGCGCGATCCGCCCACTACCAATAAAAGCAGTAGAGGTTGAATCAACCCAACCGTGCGAGGTATCCCGTCAATACCCACCGCGGTAAAAATCGCGGCGTACAGTAAGGCATACACGGCTATTGCCTGGGCCACAGTCATCAAGGCTGGCCACCCTGAGAATCTGAAAATCGCCCGATAAAGCCCAAATACAATAAATAGCGGCAAAGCAAACGCCAATGCTGCAAGCACGGCCCAAAGCGGCGCGCCAGCCAACGCAACAAACTCACCGAGCCGCAAATAGAAAGCTAACCAAACAGTGAGCACACACACACTTGCATCAACTGAGAGCGCTATCACTCGCTTAACTGCGCGCGGCAATCTCAACAGAGTCAGAGCTGATTGAGCGATCGTATTGGCTATCACAATTAGTGGGCGATCCCATGTTGGC
>JBAXLV010000608.1:0-1909 GCA_037134635.1 Alcaligenaceae bacterium | reverse complement strand
GGGCCGGGAGACAGTATTGAAACAGTTACTCGCTGCACTATTGCTTTGTCCATGCGTGGCATTTGCCCAAGCCCACATTTCAAGAGGATTTTGCAGCAATGGCCCATACGCTCCCCCGGCTGGCTATGCGCAGGGTGAGCTCTGTTATACGCTTGGCTCTTACATGCCTTTTGCCAAAACTGAGGCAGAACGTAAAGCAAGCGGTGATTCACGTCCTTCAATTGCAGAGCGCTATCGCGATGATCTCGACTATCAGTCTCGTTTAGTCGCCGCGGCGCAGCAGTTAGTACAAGATCGACTGATGCTCGCCTCTGACGTCGAATATTATCGTACCCTCAAACTACCCTGACAGCAGTGGGTGCAATAGTAACGCCCTCATCAGAAATGATGGGGGTTTTGTCTTTTGGGCGTTGCTTTGCGCGACGCCTAGGCTGAGGCCGGAATAAACGCATGAATGATCCTAAACAGACCGCGTAGCTTCTAAAAATCCTATTGGTTTTCTTTGGTTGTCTACGCTCATAATTAGTTGGCGCCGTGTCTCCTACTGAGCATAGGACTGTTGACGCCGATCGAAAATTGTCCGTTTAACCGGGCCTCCAGTTGGGCAGTTTTGAATCGGCGCCAACACGCTATAGACATTTCTTTGTAATTATGTTCTGCTCACAAGATTAATCTATGTATCGCGCAAGTCCGCCTACCGTTCAATACATCACTCTGAGAAAAGAAAATGAAAAACAAAAGTGTATTTTTTAGTATCTTGTCCCTGCTGATGACGACCTCAGCCTTTGCGCAAGCTCCTGAAATTAAGCGTACCCCCCTGCAAACAGTACAGTTAAGCACTCCGGGTAAAGTTGCTATACAAATGATTGTTGAAGTTGCGCCGGGCGGCACGATCCCTCGGCATACTCACCCCGGTGAAGAAATCGCCTACATCATGAACGGAGAGTTAGTTCTTTTGGTCGACGGAAAAGAATCTAAAGTCGTCAAAACCGGCGACTCGTTTTCGGTTCCAGAGGGCTCAATTCATGGTGGTAAAAATGCAAGCGCAGCTGCCGCGACGCTGCTGGTGACCTACGTCGTAGACAAAGACAAGCCAGTTGCGACTCAGGCAAAAAACTGACGTTAATAAAGACTCAGCAGGGCATTGCTTAACGAACGGCGCAATGTCCGACTGCATAGTTCAAACCCCCAACGCCTTCCTCAAAAAGGGATCAATATCCTGTTGAGTTAGTAGCCATTTTTTATAGTCTTTAGGCACATCAACCAACAACATCCCTTTGTGTTTACCAAAAGGCATCGTAGTGGGTGTTCTAGCCTTTTCAGATTCTGTGTATAAATCTTCGATCGTTTTAACGCCTAGCTGCTGACAAATATGATCTAGGATTGTGGCGCAAATACCCACGTCAATTAATGCAGAATGGGCATTGCGTAACCGCGCACGTGCTGTTGCTCGCTCTAAGTGGTAGAGCAGGGCACTTTGATTATGGCTATCCAAATCGGGCCATAGCTTACGCGCTAAGGCCAACGTACAGATTCGTTTGATGTCGGGCTTGCTAATTACTTCCCAGTCAAAATCCACGTTATGCCCAATCAGGTAATCCACGTCGCCAGGCAGCATAAAGTCAGCGGCCGGCGGGCAGTCAACTAACTCCTCATCCATGATGTGATGGGTAGCAAGTGCGCCAAGGGTGATGGGCTTGCCGGGGTTGTAGCGCTGCTCAAAGGGGTTGGTAACAATGAAGGGCGCAATGGACTCAAGCTCAACCCAGGCGGCTTCTATCAGTACGGGCTCTTTAATGCCTGTGGCTTCGGTATCGAAAATGATGGTTTTAGACATGGGTGATTAGGTTAGTGGTGGATATGATTTTCATTATGAGCGTCACCTTACGTAAGGACTATGCCGGGCTCA
>JBAXLV010000607.1:0-1912 GCA_037134635.1 Alcaligenaceae bacterium | reverse complement strand
ATGATCGGGGGGGCAGTGCGCCCCCCCTTGTATCGTGCCGCGTCCGATGAGATTCAAATGGCACGAGCGCTACTACAATCTGAGGGGTTGTTGCCTTAGCCGGCAGCTACAGTATTACTCGGCTTTCACACCCACCGTTTTAATAAGGTTTCCCCACTTGGCGATTTCGGCTCTTAAAAAAGTATCAGCCTCGGCAGGGGTGTTGCCGACTGTTAGGATACCTTGTTCCTCGAAGCGCTTGATGAGCTCCTCAGATTTCAGCGCCTCTTTGACGGTTAATGACAACTTATTTACGATCGCCATTGAGGTGCCCGCGGGCGCAAAAAACATCACCCAGCTCGAGGACTCCAGCTTTGGTCCGCCAGACTCAACAATTGTTGGCACATCGGGATAGCTGGATAAACGTTTGTCAGAGAAAAACGCCAAGGCTTTAATTTTGCCTGCACGAATATTTGCGCCCACGCCACTTGGGGCATCGACCAAGATCTGAATGCTGTTTGACATTAAGTCTGTCATTGCAGGTGCTGTGCCCTTGTATGGCACATGCACCATTTTTAGCCCCGCCGTGTATTGCAACAGTTCAGAAGTCAAATGGGCGGCGGCACCCACTCCCGAAGAGCCAAACGACAGCTTGTCAGGATTAGCCTTGGCGTAGGCAATGAGCTCGGCGATCGAGTTGACCGGCAGATCTTTATTGACGGACAGCACCAAAGGTGTGATCGCAACAAGTGAAATTGGAATTAATGACTTGTAGGGGTCAAAGGGGAGTTTTCCTTCATAGAGCGTCACGTTTGCCGCATGCGCGGTGATCGTCGTCAGCATGGTGTAGCCATCAGGGGCGGCCTTGGCGGCCTGATCAACACCGATAATCGAATTAGCGCCGGGCTTGTTTTCAATAATGATTGATTGGCCCAGGATCGTCGCCATTCGAGTCGTCACTAAGCGCGTGACGTTGTCGGTGTACCCGCCCGGAGTGTAGGGAACAATCCATTTAATCGATTTAGTTGGATAGTCTTGTGCCACGGCTGTGGCCGAGGCGACGGTCAGTATGCCAGCAAGCAGGGCATATTTTAGGTTTTTCATTGATATTCTCAGTACTCTAGAATGAATTGGCACAAGGTTAACCTCGAAACTTGTTGAATAAAACACCAAACATACTAGGTAGAACCCTTGTATGAGCGTCTTCGCGTTGCGGTGACTTGAATCTGGCTTTACGATGCAGCTAGAGTATTCAAACGAAGAGAGACGAAGATGACTGACCGTCGTGAATTTATATTGTCGACCGCAGCAATGGCTGCTAGTGCGCTGGCGCCCGGATTGGCTCAGGCTGCAACGTTTCCGACGCGGCCAATTAAATATATTTGCCCTTGGCCTGCCGGCGGGGCAACCGATGTGGTGATGCGCGTGCTGGCCGAGAGTGCGTCAAAGGTGCTTGGTGTGAATGTCATTGTTGAAAGCAAGCCTGGTGCTGCAGGCGTGCTTGGTGGTGCCGAACTGGTCAATGCCAAGCCCGATGGCTACACCCTGGCGCAACTGCCAGTTTCGGTGTTTCGCGTGCCGCACATGTCAAAAACGACCTTTGACACAACTAAAGACTTTACTTGGATTATCTGCTTAACCGGGTACACGTTTGGTTTGGTCGTGCCCATTGATTCGCCGATTCAGTCGATTAAGGATTTGGTCGCTTGGGCTAAGGTCAATCCCAATAAATTCACGTACGGGAGCCCTGGAACCGGCTCAAGTCCGCACCTGGCAATTGAAGAGTTTGCTCAACAGGCCGGTATCGAACTGTCGCATATCCCTTTTAAAGGCAGTGCACAAACTCTTCAGGCGGTGATGGGTGGTCATACGATGGGTATGAGCGACTCAACGGGTTGGGGGCAAATGGTCGATGCAGGAAAACTGCGCTTGT
>JBAXLV010000606.1:0-1921 GCA_037134635.1 Alcaligenaceae bacterium | reverse complement strand
TCACCAAGCCGCGCACTTGTTGCTGCTCGATGGCTTGTTCAATTTGAGCCAACGTGTTGTTGAGGTCTTGCAAGATCCCAAAGCTTAAGGCGTTGAGCGCCTTGGGGCGATTGAGATGCAGATGGGCCAAGCCCTGGTCAATTGAAAGTTCTACCGCCATGTTCGACTGCCTTTAATGTTGGATCAACGTGGTAATGGTTTAGGTCGGTGCTTTCCAACGAACCGGCGAGGGGTTGATATCTCCACGCTTGGTCATTTCAATGAGTTCGCGTTTTAAAATTTTACCGCTGGCCGTGAGTGGAAAGGCTGGCAGCACAATAAAGTACTCAGGCATGTCGTATTTTGACAAACCGACCTCGTGCAAGTGCTGTAAAACCTGCTGAGGGTCAATCGTTGCGCCCGCTCGCTGCAAAATCGAGAGACATACCCGCTCGCCTAAACGATCATCAGCAATCGGAAACACGGCGGCCTTTACGACATCAGGGTGTCTGTGCGTCAGGTCTTCGATTCGTGCTGGGTGGATATTGTGTCCACCACGAATAATCAAATCTTTTTTACGCCCGACGATTTGCAGGCATCCCTGTTCATCAAACACACCGAGATCGCCACTCATAAACCAGCCTGAGCGGTTAAAAGAGTTTTCAGTGGCAGTTTGATCGTCAAAATAGCCAAGCATCAGCAGACCACCGCGCCCGCCAATTTCACCGACCTGACCTTGAGCGACCTCGTGATCGGGATGCTCAGCATCAAAGATCCGCACTTCATAGCCTTGCGCGGCGCGGCCGCAGGTGGCTACGATCGTACTGGTAGGATCAGTGGGTAAGGTGTATTGATGCGAGCCGTTTTCGGTCATGCCGTAGACGTTTTGTGGCGTGACACCAATACGCAAAAATTGTTCAGCCACTTCGCGCGGGATCGGCGATCCAGCCATATAAAACGACGTCACGCTGCCCATCGCGGTCAGACCACGGCGGCGAACATCTTCAAGAATATCCATTGCGTGTGTCGGCACACCCATCACATAGGTACCTTGGCTTTCAATGATCCAGTCAAGTGCCGGTTTACCCGCTGCAAAGTTATGGATCACGAGTTGTAAGCCTGCAGCAAGCCATTGCTCGATGGCGACTGTGCCGATGTGATGGCTTAAAGGGCTGAGTGCGACAAGAATAGAGTGTTGATCGTGATGCCAGTCACGTACCATCATGCGGCCGTTCGCCAACAAGGTGTTGTCGCTGTGCATCACACCTTTGGGTAACCCAGTTGTACCTGAGGTGAAGGCTAAGTAAATGATCTTGTCGGGGTTGGTGGCTGCAGGGGGTAAGCCAAGGGCTGGGATTGATTCGGCAACCGTTTGTTGTTCGATCGTCTGATGTTCAAGCGATTGTGTGGGGTCAGCAAAGGTTGCGCCATACAAACAGGTTCGAATTAAAGTGGGCACTTCGCCAAGCAACGCCTGGATCGGTTGAGTCGCTGCGTCAGAGCCATAACCGGGTGTCGTAAAAAATGCTTTGCAACGAATGCGTTTGAGAAGGGTAATGATTTCGCCAGAGGTGTAGCTTTGGTGAAGTGAGGGGCAGCACACATAGCCGTTGCGTGAACAGGCCATAAGCACAATGACGCTTTCAACACGGCTAGGCAACCAGATCGCGACTCGGTCACCAGCGCTTAAGCCCGCTTGATGCAGTGTTAATGCAAGCTGCTCAACCGCTTGTAAGACTTGCGACCAGGTCAGTGTGGTGAACAAATCGCGCAGAGCAATACTGTTTGGGCGCGCGTGCGCGTGCTGTTGCAACAGGCCGAACATGGTGTCGGCATGCCAAGCCCCCGACGCATAGTTTTCGCGGGTTTTTTGTGGATCGTGCAGAGTCAACATCATGTTCGAAAACCTAAACGCGGTATATAGAAAGCTTGTTGGCCAAAG
>JBAXLV010000605.1:0-1923 GCA_037134635.1 Alcaligenaceae bacterium | reverse complement strand
CGCATACCCCTTGCGCACAAACGACCCAAGCCACGGACATCGCCGCGGTCCAGTCGGGCGACAGAAACGACAGCAACAAAAAACCCAAAATTTGAGTCGACAAGCCGATCATCAGCATTCGCGTGATGCCAAAACGGGTCGCCAGCCAACCGCCAATCAAATTTGCTAAAACTCCCGCTGCCTCATACAGCAAAAACAAAAAAGCCAAAGTAAAGGGCGAGTAGCCTAACCGATAAAAATGCAGCAAAACCAGCATGCGCAACGCGCCATCTGTCAGCGTGAAGCCCCAGTACGCTGCGGTCACAATGCCATAGTTTCGCGCGGCAGCAACGTTGCTTTGGCTCATCAAAAATCAAATCCCTTTATCTTGCATATAACAGGCTAAGTCGACCATGCGGCAGGCATAACCCATCTCATTGTCATACCAGGCATAGACTTTAAGCATCGTGCCTGCTGTGACCATCGTCGACAAGGCGTCGACGATCGAACTGCGTGTGTCGCGCGCGTAATCGGCACTCACTAAGGGGCGCGTCTCATAGCCCAGGATACCTGCTAAGGCACCTCTAGCAACCTCTTCGAAGAGGGCATTCACTTCTTGGGCTGTCGTTTCCCGCTTTAATTCGAACACGCAGTCAGTTAATGAAGCGTTTAACACGGGCGCACGCACGGCATGACCATTCAATTTACCTTTGAGCTCAGGATAAATCAGCGCGATGGCCGTTGCGCTACCCGTAGTAGTCGGAGCTAGGCTTAGCATCGCACTGCGCGCACGACGTAAATCTTTATGAGGTGCATCAACCATCAAATTTGTGTTGGTTGGATCATGAATCGTCGTGATCTGCCCATGGCGAATACCAATCGCTTCGTGGATCACTTTGACGACTGGCGCCAAGCAGTTAGTCGTACACGACGCTGCCGTCACAATCGAATGTTGCGCCGGATCATACAAGTGATGATTAACGCCCACCACCACGTTTAAAACGTTGCCAACTTTGACGGGGGCTGCGACGATGACGCGTTTGGCACCGCGCTCAAGGTGCCCGGCTAAGGTTTCGGGTGTTAAAAATTTTCCGGTACATTCAAGCACCACATCTACCCCAAGATCACCCCAGGGGATCTCAGCGGCTGTTGCATACGATGAAAACGACAAGCTCTTATCGTTGATGCGAATCGCTTGCTCACGTTCAGCCGCGATATCCGCACGCCACCGGCCTTGCACGCTATCAAATTCAAGCAAGTGTGCCGTTGCATGCGCCCCGCCTTTGATTTCATTCAAATGCACAACCTCGAGGCGATTGCTTGCACGCGGGTCATCGCTTTGTCGCTCGGCCGCGCCCATGGCTGCGCGAAGTGCAAGACGCCCGATGCGTCCAAGGCCGTTAATGCCTACTTTCATGTTGCGTTCTCCTACTAATTCTGACAAACAGCTCACTCATACATACGCTGAATGTACAATACGCTTATGACACAGCTCATTCAGGCACTTTCCCACATGCATCGGCCCCCTGCACGTCTTTCCTTCTTTTGATTTGAATCAATATGCAATCTGCCAGCACATTCGAAAAGCGCTTAACCGAACTCGAAATAAAAGTGGGTCTGGCCGACGATTTAATCGATCAGTTGAATCAGACAATTTTTAGGCAACAACAACAAATTGAATTTTTAGCTAAAGAGCTTGCGAGCCTTCGGCAACAAATGCCTCAAGAACGCAACACACAGCTACCCAGCCTGCGCGATGAATTACCACCACATTACTAAACGAGAAAAATTTTGTACGTGCAAGGCTTAGCGCTTGGCAAGCGCCTTATCCATGATCGTTTTGAATAACACGCTCTCAAGCCATCCGTCCAACCAAGCGCGCGTCGCAGCCCAAGGGCTCTGCGCAAACCACGTTGGGTTAACCGCTGCAAACTGACGTACAAA
>JBAXLV010000604.1:0-1924 GCA_037134635.1 Alcaligenaceae bacterium | reverse complement strand
TCGTCAAGCGATTTTCTAGCGCGCGTCGAACATATCTCTACTGTCGACTTGGCCAGTGCCGCCTACAAGATCGATCACGAAGTCTTTTACCCCGCCGGCATTATGCAGACCTTGGGTCAGGCCGGTGCCTTTGGCGCGCATCTCGACCGCAACGGCCAACAGTTTGGCTTGGCGATCGACGCGATGCGCGAAATTGCACGCAACTGCGGTTCAACCGGATTTTTATCCTGGTGCCATGACGTCTGTGGCTTGTACATGGAGCAGTCCGGTAACCCCGCGTTGATGGGGGCTCTCTTGGATGCACATGTCTGTGCGACTACCTTAGGTGGCACAGCGCTTTCCAATCCAATGAAAACCTTTGCTGGCATTGAAAAAATGTTGTTGCGTGCCAAACGCGTACCCGGTGGCTATCGTGTCAGCGGGGCTTTGCCCTGGGTCAGTCACATCGGTCGCGGGCAGTATTGTGGTGCGATTGCTGGTGTGTATCTTGATGATGGCAGTACCTCGCACGAAATTATGTTCATGTTGCACTGTGACGATGACGTGGTGCTCAGGCAATGCCCAGAATTTTCTGGCATGGAGGGAACGAGCACCTGGGGTATTCGTTTAGAAAATTATTTTGTCAACAAAGACGCGTTGATCGCCGACCCGGCCAAGCCTTTTATTGCTCGAGTCCGCGCGGCCTTCGTTTTACTTCAAACGGGTTGGGCACTTGGGGTGACTCAAGGCAGCATTGAATCGATGCTTGAGGTTGAGCCCTTGCTCGGACACGTCAATAAGTTTTTAGATAATCGCCCTGACGAATTACAGGCCGAACTCGATGACTTAAGTCAGCGCATTCAGACTCTTGCCTTGACCCCTTACGATGGCAGCACTGATTATGTGATCAGTGTGCTTGATGCGCGTGCGCAGAGTGCCGAGCTGTCACTGCGTGCCTCGCAGTCTGGTTTATTGCACCAGGGAGCGCGCGGTTACATGATGAACACTGCCCCGCAGCGTCGTATTCGTGAGGCGCACTTTGTAGCAATTGTCACGCCCGCGATTAAGCATTTGCGCTGGGAGATGGCGCGTTTATCTAAGCAAGTGTTGCCTGCATGACGCAAGACCAAGACTGGAAACAGTTTATTTGTCGTGCCTGTGGTCTGATCTACGATGAGCAACTTGGCGATCCCGACAGTGGGATTGCTGCGGGTACACGGTTTGCAGACATTCCGGATGACTGGGTGTGCCCCTTGTGCGGTGTGTTGAAAGCTGACTTTGAGCCGTATGATGCGGTGAGTGTTAAGCCGGTGTCTGGCGGCGCGCCTCTTAAGCTCGCACGTGGAGTCGGTGTTGTGATTATCGGCGCAGGCCATGCCGGCTGGGCCGCCGCCGAGGCGGTGCGTGCCCAAGACGCCTTAGTGCCAATTACGCTGGTGACGGCTTGCGTGGGCGATCGGTATCTGAAGCCCGAACTCTCTATTGCGCTGCGCCGTCATTCAAGTCGCGACTCACTCGTACGCGAAACTGGCTTGGCCAGTGCAGAACGCCTTCGCGTGCGGCTAATGACTGAGACCTTTGCTGTGGGGCTATCACCCGCTTTGCATCAGTTGCGTACCACTCGCGGTAACCTGCAATACACCTCATTAATTTTGGCGCAAGGCGCACGACCCGCACTGCCTGAGGTTCTACCGGCGCATCTGTGCTGGAGAGTCAACGATCTAGATGCGTGGGTCAGGTTAAAGCGTCAGTTGGGCGATAGGTCAAAGCACGTTGTCATCATCGGGGCTGGTATGGTGGGCTGCGAACTGGCAGACGACTTTATGACCGCCGGGCATCGGGTGACTTTGCTTGACGTACAAAAAGCACCTCTGGCGGCCTTGTTGCCCGAGCAGGCTTCAGAGCGTTTGCGCGCGGCACTTGAGGGTGCGGGTGTGACGTTTAT
>JBAXLV010000603.1:0-1924 GCA_037134635.1 Alcaligenaceae bacterium | reverse complement strand
GGATACGATCCGTTGCGGACAGAAAGTTGAGGTGACTTTCAAGCCGAGCGAAGATGGTCCTGCGATACCAATGTTTAAGCTGCTCTGAATCAAAAGGGATCAAAATGAGTGATGCGCTTTACACCTATTGGGTTGGCATGGATATTCCTGCTAACAGCAGTGCCGCAGAAGTCGCGGCGTTTAATGATTTTTACTCAAATGTGCATAAGCCCGAAGTGTTGGCGGGTAATCCGGGCTTTTTGCGCGGTCGCCGTTACGAGCTTGCGCAAGACGATACGCGTGGCCCGCGTGGCCCGCGCTTTATTGCCGCTTACGATATTCAAAGCAAAGAGGCGGCGCAACTTTACATCACGCGTAACGACGGGCCAGCCAGTGGACGGCCTGTTTATAGTGATGGCCCGGTCGCCTGGCAGGGGCGTCAGTCAAAATGGCGTTTAATGTGGCAGCACGTGTTGAATAATCCTGAAGCGGTAAAAGTGTCTGATTCACCTTATATGTATTTAGTCGGGATGAACGCAGCAGCAGGTTCGGGAGAGGTTGAGCTTGCCCAGTTCAACGAGTTTTACAACACAATCCATGTGCCAGAAGTGTTAGCAGGCTATGGTTTTGTGAGCGGCGCACGTTATAAAAATATGCGTACCTTTTTGCATCCTGAGCCGGGCGCACCAAACTTTTTAGCGATGTACGGCATCAAGGATGAGGCGGCGGCCCAGGCGTTTATGAAAGCCAGATTAAGTGCCGATCCCGGTGGTAATTCTTTTTCAGATGGACCACCACCCTGGCAAAAACGCGATACGAAGTGGCGTTTGACCTATCGCTTAGTCGGTTAACTTTTTAGAAAAATTAAGAGACAACACAATGATTTACTCGCGCCATGTTGGTGACGCCAAAATTTACAACGTGCTTGAATACAGCGGCCCCACGCACGCAGCTGATTTTGTGTTTCCTGAGTTAGATGTACGTGAAATCGTGCCGCATTTATCGTGGCTGGCCCCGCATCACTACAACATCAAGCTGCAACGTTTTATCGTTGCGATGCAATTGTGGGTGATGCATATGGGCGATAACGTGATCGTGATTGACTTGGGTGTGGGTAATCATAAAAAGCGCGGATCAGAGCGGATGAATATGCTCAACACCTTGACGCCACTTTGGCTCGATGCAGCAGGCGCGAGCGCTAAAACAGTGACGCACGTGATTGTCACGCACTTTCACCCAGACCACGTCGGTTGGGGGACGCGTATGGTGGATGGTCGCTGGGAGCCGATGTTTCCGAATGCCCGCCATTTGATGCCACGGGTTGATTTTGAAGCTGCACACGCTGCGTATAAAAATGGCGACAAGGGTGTGATCAGTGGTTCGTTTGAAGACAGCGTGCTACCACTTTATGAACGAGGCCTGATCGACTTGATTGATGATGGCGATGTCGTGGCCGGCTGCCTGAAGGCTGAAGCCATGCCGGGTCACACGCCAGGCTCACTGCACTTTCGCCTGCAGTCAAAAGGGCAAGAAGCAATTTTTGCGGGCGATGTGATGCATAGCCCGTTGCAGATTGCGATGCCGCACATCAATACCTGGATCGATGCACATGCTGAGCAGGCGCGGGCTTCGCGTGCTTTGTTTTTGAAGCGTGCGGCTGAACGCAACGCCATGATTTTTCCAGTGCATTTTGGTTGGCCGCATTGTGGTTACATACGCGGTGACGCCACCAAGGGCTATCGTTTTGAGCCGGTCGAGCCCGAACAGCGTGGCGAGTAAAAACCTCGCGAGAGATCCTTTCGTGTATTTTTTCAGTGCTGCATTTTTGTGAAGATAAAAATGAAAAAAATTCTGACTTATTTGCTGCGCTTGGTTGTGCTGACACCACTGTTGGTGGCAGCGCAGACCTATCCCGACAAGTCGGTCAAAATGATTGTGCCTTACC
>JBAXLV010000602.1:0-1926 GCA_037134635.1 Alcaligenaceae bacterium | reverse complement strand
CACAATGGCGCCCCTGATGGGGCTCTTCGGAACCGTGATCGGAATGATCGAAATTTTTGCCGCGTATCGCCCCGATGGTTCTGACCCGACCGAATTGGCTCGGGGCATCTCGATCGCCCTCTACAACACCGGTTTTGGCATCTTAATTGCCGTGCCGGCCGTCATTGCCCACCGTTATTTCAAATCGCGCGTCGATAGCCTCTTGCTAAGCCTTGAGCAGGCGACCCGTCACGTTCGAGATGGCCTGAGGGCCTGACACGACATGCGCTTTCGCAGCTCCGATGACGAACCACTTGAAATCCATCTGATTCCCCTGATTGACGTGCTGCTGGGGATGTTAATTTTTTTGGCCGCAACGACCACCTTCATGCGGCAACAAGCGCTCAAAATCACCTTGCCCCAAGCCTCGGCCGAGGCTGTCGCAATCCAAGGGATTGAGATCAGCATTCATGAGTCTGGGCGCTTCGCCATTAATGGCGTACTGATCAACAATCCTGATGTTGCCTCCCTGACCCAGGCCCTGCGTCAAGCAGCCCAAGGTCAAACCGATCCAAGCGTTTTGATTCGCGCCTCAGGAAACGCCGCGCATCAACTCGTCATCACTGCCATGCAAGCCGCACGACAAGCCGCGATTGCCAAAGTACATTTCGCCACGCAGGCGAGCGATTGAAGCAAACACGCATCCAAACCGCGTTCGCACACTGGCTGCATCAGCAGTGGCAACGACGTGGCTTCTTCGCCTGGTTGCTCTCTCCCTTTGCCTGCATCGCGACTGGCTACGTGTTGGCTAAACGCCTATGGTTCGAGCATGGTTTGGGCCATACGTATCGCGCCCCTGTACCCGTTGTCATTGTCGGCAATCTTTACGTAGGCGGCACGGGCAAAACACCCGTCGTCATCGCTCTGGTCAGGCAACTCAAAGCATTAGGCTGGCATCCCGGCCTGATTAGTCGCGGCTATGGTGCCAAGCTTGGCCTGAGCGCCCGAGTTGGCCGGGGAGCACTTGACCCTAGCATGATGGGCGACGAGCCCGCACTCCTCGCAGAACAGACGGGCGCCTGGATCGGCGTACATCCCAATCGGCGGCTGGCATGCCAGGCACTTCTCAAGGCGGATCCTGCAATCGATATCATCGTGTCAGACGACGGCTTGCAACATCTGGCGCTAGGCCGTGATGTTGAAATCGTGGTGCAAGACGCGCGTGGCGTGGGCAACGGTTGGCTGATACCCGCCGGCCCCTTGCGCGAGCCTACTAATCGACTCAAGACGGTTGACGTTGTCATTCACCGTCAAACAGGTCCTCGCGCGCCCTCCCGTCCAGACACTAGCACGCCCTTAGTGCATCAACGCCCCCTCAAAACGGCAATGTGGCTACAAATTCTTTACATCCAGTCACTTGATAAAAAAATAAAACTATCCGTGAACGAATTTATAAAAAATCAAAAAAACAAGCGTACAACCGCAATAGCAGGAATAAGTGAACCGGATAGGTTTTTTAAATCTCTTTCTGAATCAGGCATTATTTACCAAGAAGCCATTGGTTTGCCTGACCACCATGCGCTTGAGGCATCCCTATTCACCCAGCAAACGACCGATCTGATTCTGATCACCGCCAAAGACGCGGTTAAATGCAGCGCAGTCCAAGACGCCCGAATCTGGGTCGTCGTCGCTGAGGCCGTATTTTCTGAAGATACATGGCTCGAGCAAATTTCGACGCGCCTGAGACAAATGCGCCAAGCCAGCGCCGACTGATTACAATACTTCTATGGAAACTCGCTTGCTCGATATTTTGGTCTGCCCGCTCTGTAAGGGTCGCCTATACCTGAACGAAACTCGCACAGAACTGATCTGCCGGGGGGATCGTTTGGCATATCCGATTCAAGATGGGGTGCCTGTGATGTTAGAGGCGCAAGCGCGCAGCGTCGC
>JBAXLV010000601.1:0-1947 GCA_037134635.1 Alcaligenaceae bacterium | reverse complement strand
CTTGATCACGCTCGTTTGGGTTGCGTACGCGATCGTATTTTTTGGAACGATCGTCAAGCGAAAAGTTAAACATATTTACGTTGCAAACTGGTTCTTTGGTTCATACATCTTGACCATCGCGATTTTGCATATCGTCAATAACATTGAAATTCCCGTGTCGCTCTGGAAATCTTACTCTGCCTACGCGGGCGTGCAAGATGCCATGGTGCAGTGGTGGTACGGCCATAACGCGGTGGGGTTTTTCTTAACGACGAGCTTTCTGGGGATGATGTATTACTTCGTACCCAAGCAGGCCGAACGTCCGATCTATTCCTATCGTTTATCGATCGTACATTTTTGGGCCTTGGCCTTCACGTATATGTGGGCGGGGCCCCATCATCTTCTTTACACGTCGTTACCGGATTGGACTCAATCTCTGGGTATGGTGTTTTCGCTGATCTTGCTGGCGCCTTCATGGGGTGGAATGATCAACGGCATCATGACGCTCTCGGGTGCTTGGTATAAATTGCGCACCGATCCAATCTTGAAGTTCATGGTGGTCTCGCTCTCGTTCTACGGCATGTCAACCTTTGAGGGTTCGATGATGTCGATTCGCACTGTTAATGCGTTGTCGCATTACACCGACTGGACAGTCGGGCATGTGCATTCGGGCGCACTTGGTTGGGTCGCCATGATTACGTTTGGCATGCTGTATTACTTGATTCCTCGGCTCTGGGGTCGCGAAAAAATGTATAGCGTCAAACTCATTGAAGTTCATTTCTGGATCGCAACAATTGGTGTGGTGTTGTATATCGCCGCAATGTGGATTGCAGGCGTCATGCAAGGTTTGATGTGGCGTGCGACAGAAGTAGACGGATCATTGACCTACAGTTTTGTCGAGTCCGTGAAGTCGACCGCACCGTTCTACTTCATTCGACTCCTGGGTGGTTTGCTGTACTTGAGCGGGATGTTGCTGATGGCCTACAACGTGTTTAAGACTGTTGTCGGGCAGACCGCGGCGAACCCAGTCGTACCTGGCGCGACTGATTCAAGTACTCAAACACCCATCTTGGCACAGGCCTGAGGAGCAGATCATGGCACAAGAAAAAACGAGTTTTTTTTCGCACGCGACACTTGAAAAAAATATTGGCTTGATGATTATCTGCAGCATCTTGGTTGTGATGTTTGCCGGTTTGGTGCAAATCGTTCCGCTGTTTTTTCAGCATTCAACGACTAAACCTTCGGCCGGTGTTGAACCATACGATGCAATACGTCTGATGGGGCGCGATCTCTATATTCGCGAAGGCTGTGTGGGCTGTCATTCACAGCAAATCAGAATGTTGCGGGCAGAAGTGCAGCGCTATGGGCCTTATTCGGTTGCAGGCGAATCAGTGTTTGACCATCCATTTTTATGGGGTTCAAAACGCACGGGTCCTGATCTTGCTCGAATCGGCGAACGTTACTCAGACGATTGGCACCGTATTCATCTGCGTAATCCTCGTGCTGTAGTCCCTGAGTCAAATATGCCAGGCTACCCGTGGCTTGCCGCGACGATAGTCCGAAGCGACGACATCGGTGATCGAATGCGCGCGTTACGCCTGCTAGGGGTGCCTTACACCGATGCTCAAATTAGTGCCGCACCTGCAGCACTGAAAGATAAAACCGAAGAAGATGCGCTAATTGCCTATTTACAAGGCCTTGGCACAGGTGCGCGTAAAGCGTTGCAGGCACAGCAGGTCATCTCGGGGGGCAAATAATGGTCGCTTATCTCAATGCGCTATCAACAGTTTTAGCCATGCTGACTTTTTTTTCAATCGCGTGGTGGGCGTTTTCAAGCGGGCGTAAACAGGCAAATCACGAAGCGGCGATGTTGCCCTTCGCATTGCCTGATGAAACACAGCCGCACCAACACGAAGGTGGACGGTCGTGAGCGACTTTATCGGAGGCTTTGGGGGGTATTAGGTTGCA
>JBAXLV010000600.1:0-1965 GCA_037134635.1 Alcaligenaceae bacterium | reverse complement strand
GGCATAAAACTGATCAATCAAGGCAATGGTAGGAACGCGGGCGCCGTTTCGGTTGCACTCGTCCATCACTAGGCCCAAATCTTTACGCATCCAATCGACTGCAAAGCCAAATTCGAACTTGTCGTCAACCATCGTGTTGCCGCGGTTATCCATCTGCCAGCTTTGGGCCGCACCCTTGCCGATGACCTCGATCACCTGCTTCATGTCTAAGCCCGCAGCTTGCCCAAAGGCGATGCCTTCAGACAGGCCTTGCACTAAACCCGCGATACAAATTTGATTCACCATCTTGGCCAACTGACCAGCACCAGCAGGACCAACGAGGGTGACTGCTCGCGCCATGACTGCGATAACGTCTTTGACCGCTGCAAATTCTGCAGCGTCGCCGCCGCACATGGCGGTCAGCATGCCGTTGACTGCACCTGCTTGGCCACCCGATACTGGGGCATCGATAAAGCGTAGCGACTTCTGTTTGGCTAATGCGCTGAGCTCTCGCGCAATCAACGCTGACGCGGTGGTGTGATCGACAAAAGTTGTACCAGCAGACATGCCCGCAAAGGCACCGTCAGCGCCTAAGACGATGCTACGCAAGTCGTCATCATTGCCGACGCACGCAAATACAATCTGCGCACCTTGAGCGGCCTCGCGAGGGGTGGCGCATGCGCGCCCTCCAAACTCTTTAACCCAGGCTTGCGCTTTTTGCGCGTTGCGGTTGTATACCGTGACGTCATGCCCGGCGGTGGCTAAGTGACCCGCCATGGGCAACCCCATCACCCCCAGTCCGATGAAAGCAACTTTGGTGGGGGTGGATGGTTCGTACGTTTTGCTATTGATGCTAGACATTCATTTACTCTTCTACAAAGGCTTCTTCACGCTTCTTCTTGATAGAAGGCAACGCAACGATGATCACCAGGATTGCGGCCACGCCAAGCAGCGAGGCAGACAGCGGCCGATCAATAAAGGTGCTGTAGTTACCGCGCGACAAGAGCAAGGCACGACGGAAGTTTTCTTCCATCAGTGGGCCCAAGACCAAGCCCAGCAGTAACGGAGCACCTTCGCACTTCAGCTTGGCCCACAAGTAACCAATGATGCCAAAGCAAGAGGTGGTCATGATGTCAAAGGTGTTGTAGTTCAGTGAATACACACCGATGGTACAAAACACCAAGATCGCAGGGAACAAGATCTTGTAAGGCACTTTGAGCAGTTTGACCCAAATTCCAACAAGCGGCAGGTTCAAGACGACCAACATCAGGTTGCCGATCCACATCGAGGCAATCAAGCCCCAAAATAGTTGGGGGTGACTTGACATCACCTGTGGGCCCGGCTGAATGTTGTGAATCGTCATGGCACCGACCATCAACGCCATCACAGCGTTGCTGGGGATGCCGAGGGTCAGCAGAGGAATAAACGAGGTTTGAGCACCTGCGTTATTGGCAGCCTCGGGGCCTGCGACACCGGCGGGGTGGCCTTTGCCGAAGCGTTCTGGGTTACGCGAGAGTTTCTTTTCAAGCGTATAGGCTGCAAAAGACGACAACACCGCACCACCGCCTGGCAAAATCCCAAGCATTGAGCCTAGCGCTGTACCACGCACCACGGCAGGCCAAGCTTCTTTAAACTCTTGTTTGTTGGGATATAACGAACCGATCTTCGCTGCGATTTCAACGCGATTTTCTCTGAGTTCAAGATTGCTCATGATCTCAGCGAAACCGAACACGCCCATCGCAACGATTGCAAAGTCCAGGCCGTCTTGCAATTCAGGGACGCCAAAGTCAAAGCGGGCTACGCCCGAATTCACGTCGGTACCGACCATGCCAAGCAACAGTCTGAGCAAGATCATGCAAATGGCCTTGATCAATGAACCCGAAGCCAGCACGACCGCGCCAACCAAGCCCAACACCATCAGTGAGAAGTATTCGGCAGGACCGAATTTGAAGGCGACTTCAGCCAGGGGAGGCGCAAATGCAGCCA
>JBAXLV010000599.1:0-1972 GCA_037134635.1 Alcaligenaceae bacterium | reverse complement strand
GTGCGATTACCTTCTCGGGCTCGGTGATTGCGTTTGGTAAGCTCTCAGGCGCCTATAAGTTCAGGCTGTTTCAAGGTGCACCGGTTTCGTTTCCGGGTCAGCACATGTTTAACCTTGCGCTGGCGCTTGCCATGCTGGGTTGTGGCCTCTGGTTCATGCTCACGCAAAGCTGGACGCCTTTTGTGCTGATGACGCTGATTGCCTTTGTATTGGGCGTACTCATCATTATTCCAATTGGCGGTGCAGACATGCCGGTTGTGGTGTCTATGCTCAATAGCTATTCGGGTTGGGCAGCGGCCGGTATTGGCTTTTCGCTCAACAACCCGATGCTGATTATTGCGGGCTCACTGGTGGGCTCTTCGGGCGCGATCTTGTCTTACATTATGTGCAAGGCCATGAACCGCTCGTTCTTTAACGTGATCTTGGGTGGCTTTGGTGGCACCAGTGATGGCGCAGCTGCAGGTGGCTCAACCGAACAACGCAACGTGCGTTCGGGTAGCTCAGACGACGCAGCCTTTTTGTTAACCAACGCCGAAACAGTCACCATCGTGCCGGGCTATGGCTTAGCGGTGGCCCGGGCGCAGCACGCCTTAAAAGAGTTAGCCGAAAAGTTGACTGAACATGGCGTGATCGTGAAGTATGCGATTCACCCTGTCGCCGGCCGCATGCCAGGCCACATGAACGTGCTGCTTGCCGAAGCCGAAGTGCCTTACGACCAGGTCTTTGAAATGGAAGACATCAATAGTGAGTTTGCACAAACAGACGTGGTCTTGGTGTTGGGTGCAAATGATGTGGTGAACCCTGCCGCCAAAACAGATCCAAAATCACCCATCGCTGGGATGCCGATCTTAGAAGCCTACAAGGCAAAAACTATTATCGTCAACAAGCGTTCGATGGCCTCAGGCTATGCCGGCCTCGATAACGAACTCTTCTACATGGACAAAACCATGATGGTGTTTGGTGATGCGAAGAAGGTGATTGAGGATATGGTCAAGGCGGTTGAGGCGAGTTAAAACGCCATTTATTTCTTGTTGAGTCGATTGACTCGCGCTTGCGGTCAACAGGCCGCATAATCTTCGCATGAAAAGCGGAGATTACAACTGCGAGGATCCACTTGCCTCGCTAAGTTATCGCAAAATCAAAGCCAAAACCGCTTGCGCAATGGTTGTTATGCCACGAAGGCTTTAATTAAACTTGTCGTAGCACGACCTGTTGATCTGACTAACAGCAGCTGGGTTGCGCGCTGATTTTATTTGGCTCAATACGCACTCATCTTCAGTTTTGGGCGTATTCACGTACCACGAGCCAAGCATCACGACGACACAGAGGCTGACAAATACGAGAAATAACCATTTAGCCGGCACGATCTTCTTAAGCACAAGATAAGAGACCATCGCGAGGGCTGAAAAAATGAAGGGAATTATAAAAATCTCAACATCCGTTTGTGCAAAGCCCATGCTTCGCAAAAAGAATGTCACTAAGTAGGTCGCTGTACCGACGACGTAGATGGTCCGATCTGAGTCTGGCGCTGAGGTCTCGGATAGAGTCTTCATTTTCAATTATCCAATAGACAACTGTTGATACCAACACCTGAGCGCTTTGATTCTTGATTCTTTGCCCAGATACTGCCAACATCTAAAGAGTAACGAGTAACGCAAACAAATTAAAATACTTAGTAGATATTTACTTACAAATATTCTAGTGTATTTCAGCTAATATTAATATCATCCCTCCGCTTGAAAAGCGATAAATACAACAGTTTTTATCCGTCAGTTTCAAAGACTGACAAAATTGAGAGGTCGTGAATTTAGGCTAGAGCAGCTCTTTAAGCACGATCAAAAGGCAGAACGCTGCTGAAGCCGCTCGCCGATTGAAACCGAAGAAGAGGTTGAGACATGGCAGCTCCAATCCAAGGTGTGCTGGCGTTCGCAGATGCGCCAACCCTGGGGCGTGCGGCGCAAGCGATCAAGAT
>JBAXLV010000598.1:0-1973 GCA_037134635.1 Alcaligenaceae bacterium | reverse complement strand
TTTTGATTAGGCTTTGCATACTTATTTTGCAAGGCCACCACTTGCTGATAAAACGGCAAGCCTAACAAAGTGGGCTCACCACCTTGCCAAGAAAAAACGACTTGTTCGCCGGTTTGGCTTTCGATGTATTGCCGCACATATTGCTCAAGCGTCGCCGCATCCATGCGCGCATGCTTGGGTTGTTCGAGCAGTTCAGTCTTATGCAGGTAAAAGCAATATTCACAATCAATATTGCATTCAGCCCCAGAGGGCTTGGTCATCGTATGAAAACGATAATGCCTGCCCGCAGGCAAAGGTGGAAGTTTAAGTGTGGGTTGAGTCACGCTGAGCCAGTCTTTTGCCTAGGCATCCTATACACACAATCACTTATTAATTTTTGTGATTTTATTGCCTTGAATGCCAACGCCAGCCATCAAGCCTTTTTGATTAAACACAAAAGCATAAACATCGTCTTGCATGGTAGTAGTGGTGTGCGAGAAGCCTTTCCCCTGATCGATCAGCACGATACTCGGGCCCACACCGACCTCAAAACCTTGTGCGACATCTAGTGCCTTGAGGGCACTTTCTTTCATGAAGAACATCGCATAGCCATACTCTTGCACACCGGCCTGAAAGCCATACGAAGCGCCGCCCGTGTTGTAGTAGCCCACTGCTTTACCCGCACGCCATAAAACGCCTTCGCCAAACTGTCCACCAACAATTAAGCCTGCTTTTTTAACATCTGGAAACACCAACACCGCAGTTGCGCGCTGACTCAGTTCGCGTGCAACGGCATCTTGTGCAATTAAAGAATGTAAAGCCGCCTGAGAACTCTGCTCAAGTGCAGCGCGGCTCTCAGCTTGGGCTAAGTTCAAAAAACCAAGCACAGATACCATCAACACCAAACCAACCAAACGCTGCACAGACGAGAACAACATGTCAACCTCTAAATAATGAATTGAACTACGTTAAACCTCTAAACACCAACAAAGTTAGCGCATCAAACCCTGCATTTTTCTACAAGCCTACTTGCGCTCGATTCCTGCGATGTCGACCAACTCACCCCAAAGTTTATAATTTTGCGCAACAAACTGCTTAAAGTCAGCGGGCGTGTCACTCTTGACGACATCCGTTCCCAAGGCCACAAGCTTGCGTTGGGTATCTGGATCATTCAAGGCCCGGTTCAACGCAGCATGAAGCTTATCAATGATAGGTTTGGGGGTGTCCTTAACTGCGAACATACCAATCCAAGCGCCTAGATGAAAATTTGAAATTCCTTTTTCTTCGATTGTTGGCACTGATGGATCCATCGCCGTGCGCCCCGTTGTGCTCACAGCCAAGGCGTTTAATCGACCCGAAACCACATGCGGATAAACAGTCACCATCGTATCGAAGGTGGCATCGACGCTACCACCAATCACATCGGCCTGAGATTGCGTACTGCCTTGATAAGGCACGTGCACCATCTTGACGCCGGCCTTGGTCAACAACATCAGCATGACCAGGTGACTCGTCGTGCCGTTACCGATGGTCGCGTAGGTCAACACATCAGGATTTGCTTTAGCGTAAGCAATAAATTTTTCGAACGTATCGAGGCCTTTAGTTTTATTGCTGACAAGCAAGAATGGCAACCACGAGGTCTGGCCAATTGGCGAAAAATCCGTCAAGGGCGAATAGGGTAGATTTTTCATCAGATGCGCGGCCGTCCCCATTGGCGCGGTCGCACTGAGCAGCAAGGTGTACCCATCCGGTTGAGACTTGGCTACTTCGGCCGGCGCTAAAGTCCCCCCTACTCCAGGTTTATTTTTGATGATGATCGGCTGCCCAAGATCTTTGCTCATCTTGTCTGACAAAATGCGGCCCACCGAATCGGTTGAGGTGCCTGGGGGGAACCCGATCCAAATGGAAATAGGACGATCCGGGTAAGCACCCTGAGCTTGCGCACCCCCAGCAAGCACCGCACTGAACAGGCATGCGCTAACTAAGGCCAGCAA
>JBAXLV010000597.1:0-1986 GCA_037134635.1 Alcaligenaceae bacterium | reverse complement strand
ACCCCAACAGGCTTAAAATGCGCGGTCTCGCCTTGCTCACGCTACAAAAACAGCTTGAACACACCCTAACAATTTGCCACGAAGCCGAATTAACGTGATCGCCCCACTAAACGTTGCTGATTTTGACTACACGTTGCCGACCGAGCTCATCGCACAGACCCCTGCGCCCACACGCACGGCCAGTCGATTGCTGCACGTTGATCAAACCGGTCAACTGCACGACAAATTATTTACGGATCTGCTCAGCTTGTTACTCCCCAACGATCTATTAGTATTCAACGACACCCGCGTGATCAAAGCTCGCCTCTTCGGCCACAAAGCCACGGGCGGCAAAGTCGAAGTTCTAATCGAACGTGTCACTGGCGTTGATCAAGCCTTGGCGCATATCCGCTCAAGCAAATCACCTACTCCTGGCAGCGCCTTGCGCCTCGCCGAGTCCTTTAATGCGCGGGTACTAGGCCGTGAAGACGATCTCTTTGCGCTTGAGTTTGAACGACCTATTCTTGAATTGCTGGATGAGTTTGGTGCGACCCCCCTCCCACCCTACATCACGCATCAACCCGATGAAGCGGATATTCAACGTTACCAGACGATTTACGCACGAGATCCAGGTGCGGTGGCCGCGCCCACCGCGGGGCTGCATTTTGATCAGACGATGTTTGAACAACTTGATCAGGCGGGCATTGCACGAGCCTTTGTGACCTTACATGTGGGGGCCGGCACCTTTCAACCTGTACGCGTTCAGACCCTCGCCGAGCACGTGATGCACGCTGAACGCTACACAGTGCCGCAAAACACGATCGAAGCGATTGCGCGTGCGCGTAGCTTAGGAGGACGTGTCATTGCGGTGGGCACGACCAGTGTGCGTGCGCTTGAAAGTGCGGCCAAACTATCGCCAGCACTCACGAGCCCTCAGTCGGGAGACACTCGGTTATTCATTACCCCGGGCTTTAAGTACCAAGTCATAGACGCAATGATTACAAACTTTCACTTGCCCCAATCGACACTATTAATGTTAGTGTCGGCGTTCATCGGCCTAGAACAGATGCGTGGCGCTTACCAACATGCCATCCATGAGCGTTATCGATTTTTTAGTTATGGCGACGCCATGTTTCTTGAACGGAATCCTACACTGTGACAACCCCCACTCAGGCACATACCTCTGCTCAGCCCACGCGCCAAATAGGGCTCGGTTTTGAGCTACTGGCCACCGATGGTCTGGCACGACGGGGACGCATGACGCTCAACCATGGCGTAGTCGACACACCGATTTTTATGCCGGTTGGCACCTATGGCACTGTTAAAGCCATGATGCCGCACGAACTGATCGAAGTCGGCTCACAGATTGTGTTGGGCAATACCTTTCACCTATGGTTGCGCCCGGGCACTGAAGTCATTGCCAAGCATGGCGGCTTGCATGGATTTATGCAATGGCATAAGCCTTTGCTCACCGACTCAGGCGGCTTTCAGGTGTTTAGTTTGCAAGGGATGCGCAAAATCACCGAAGAAGGCGTCAAGTTCGCCTCGCCGATTGACGGGGCGCGACTCTTTTTAACGCCTGAAGAGTCGATGCGTATCCAAACCGAGCTAAATTCAGATATCGCCATGGTCTTTGATGAATGTACGCCGTACATGATTAACGATCGTCCGGCGACGCCTGAAGAAGCTGCCGTTTCGATGCGTATGTCCTTACGCTGGGCCAGACGTTCGCGCGAAAGTTTTGATGCCCTCCACAACCCCAATGCACTTTTTGGGATCGTGCAAGGTGGGATGTTCGAAAATTTACGCGACGAATCGCTCGACGGACTAAAAGAGATAGGCTTTCATGGCTACGCCATCGGCGGGCTGTCGGTAGGCGAGCCAAAAGAAGACATGATGCGCATACTTGCCCACGTCGCACCACGGCTTCCGGCAAACGCACCACGCTATTTAATGGGGGTTGGCACTCCTGAAGACTTGGTACAAGGCGTGGCGCAGGGCATCGAC
>JBAXLV010000596.1:0-1998 GCA_037134635.1 Alcaligenaceae bacterium | reverse complement strand
GAGACGCTTTGCCAAGCGAGATCTTTGATGACTTCGCGCGCTTGACCCGTCGCTGATTGTGTGTGCCCTTGATGAATTTCATAACCTCGGCAGTTGATGTTCGAAAGTGTGGCCCAAGGCCCAGAGACTGTGGCAAAACGTACTTCACTTTGCCGAACGGCTTTAATCTTAGAAAACTCAGTCACGACAGGCAGTAGCCCAAGCCCCTCGGCAGTACCATCAACGCCATGCGGGTCGAGCATACGCTGGCCTAACATTTGAAGGCCGCCGCAAATGCCGAGTACGGCCCCCCCATGTTCAGCGTGAGTCTGTACAACAGTCGCTAAACCCAGTTCCTGTAGCCACCTGAGATCAGCGCTGGTTTGCTTAGAACCTGGCAAGATTAGCCAGTCATTTATTGTGAGTGTAGATAACTGATTTAGATGACGCACCCATACCAGTCGTAGATTGGGTATTTTTTTGAGAGGTTCAAATTCATCAAGATTGCTGGCACAAGGGTACGCAATAATTGCAACCGTTCGAGCGTCCTGAGCAAAGGGCAGACTGCGATCGTCAAACAAACCGTCTTCTTCGGGTAGGCCATGTTCGCGCCAGAAAGGCAGCGTTGCGACAGTTGGTACTCCGGTTAACGTTAAAAGCTGTTCTGGCGCGGGGCTTAATAAACGGACGTCTCCGCGAAACTTGTTTAATACGAAGCCGTGAATCAGTGCTTGATCTGCTTTAGGTAGCAAACTCCACGTACCATACAAGTGCGCGAAAGCGCCACCTCGATCAATGTCTGTGATGAGTAAACAACGCGCCTGGGCTTGCTGCGCGACCCGCAGATTGACGATGTCACGATCCATTAAATTAATTTCAGCCGGAGAGCCCGCGCCTTCGATGATTACGACATCGTTCTCTGCGCGCAAAGCGTTCAGTGCATCAGTAATGTAAGGCCAAAGTTTTTCGCTGCGCTCGCGCCAAGGCGTTTGGGTTAGCTCGGTGTTGACTTGACCTAGCAGTATGACTTGACTCGTTGAATTGGCCTCGGGCTTCAAGAGCACGGGGTTCATCCGTACTTCGGGTATGCTTTTTGCCGCCAACGCTTGAAAATACTGAGCAGAACCGATTTCGCCCAAGCCAAGTTCGGTTGCGACAACACGCGCATGATTGCTCATGTTCTGCGCTTTAAAGGGCGCGACTTTGAAGCCGCGCTGCGCGTACCAACGGCACAGGGCCGTTGCAAGCCAGCTTTTACCAGCGCCGCTTGTAGTGCCAAGCACCATGACGCAGCGCGCGGTCATTTGTTTTCAGCTTTGAACAATGCGGGCATTAATCTTCTATCCCGCGTTGTGCCGGGACACCCGCATCGAAGGCGTGCTTGATCATGGTCATCTCGGTGACGGTATCTGCAATCTCAATGATTTCTGCCGGACAACGGCGGCCCGTTATGACAACGTGTACTTCAGGGGGGCGTGTGCGTAAGGTCTGGAGCACATCTTCGAGAGGAACCCAGCCAAACGTAATCGGATAGGTCAGTTCGTCGAGCGTCACCATAAAGAAATCGCCACTTAAGATCGCTGCGCTTGCCTTGGCCCAGCCGTCGCGTGCAAGTTGTGCCGAATGTTCAAGATCTTGACTCTTCCAACTAAAGCCATCGCCCAAACCTTCGATCGGTACATTTAATTGTTCAAAGACGCGGTGTTCGCCAAAGCGCGCGCTCGGCACTTTCATAAATTGAAAAATCTTCACGGCTTTGCCGCGCCCGTGTGCGCGCATGGCCAAACCGAAGGCAGCGGTGCTTTTGCCTTTGCCGTCACCGGTATTGATGATCAACAAGCCTCTGCGTTCGCCGGTTGATTTATCGTAAGGTTTTTCGGTTGGGGGTGAAACAATTTCCATATCAAAGTATCCAGTGTTAAACGAGTTTTGGTAAGGCCACCCAGCCGCTGCAGAGAGGTTGTATGGCAATGCGTTGTTCAAAGACGTTTTCTATGTTGCTGTGTAAGGTGGTGTCGT
>JBAXLV010000595.1:0-2000 GCA_037134635.1 Alcaligenaceae bacterium | reverse complement strand
ACAACAGTGGCTTGCGAAGCGTCAGTCACCGCTCGTGCTGCAAATGCGCATCAATACTGGTTTTGTGCCTAGTTCGCACTGGGTGCATTCAGAAGAAGAAGGTCGCAGCCGCGTAGTGGGCGAGATGTCGCACTTTATCGACCTGATCCAAGCGCTGGTTGGAGCACCCATTACACGCGTGTCTGCTGAAAGAATCTCAGGCGATAACCAAAGCTCTGTCAATAACGACAACCTTGCACTCAGTTTTAAACTGGCCGATGGATCGGTTGGTAGTTTGATTTATTCAGCCTCGGGCGACAAGGCCTATTCACGCGAAGCACTTGAAATATTTTTTGATGGTCAAACCATCTCTTCAAAAGATTTCAGGATTAGTGAACTGCACCGCGCAGGCAAGGCTGAGACCTTCAAAACTCGTAGCCAAGAGATGGGCTACGTGCAAGAGCTCAAAGCCTTTGTTGACTGCGCAGCCGGTCGTCAACCACAGCCTGTTGCAACAACCGAACTCTTTGCTACGATGGCTGTTATCTTTGCCATCGAGCGCGCTCTGGCAACCGGGCAAGTGGTCGAATCTAAAACGATTTACGCCCCCCAAGCATGAAGATATTGCTCGTCACCGACTCGTACCCACCCGAGATTCGGTCAGCCTCGCACTTAATGCTTGAATTGGCCCAAGAATTAACGACCCGCGGCCACGAAGTTACTGTGATCACCACTTGGCCCGAGTACAACCTTGACCAACGCGAACAACAAAAACACTTTAACGAACTAGAAACTGAAGGTTCGATCAAAGTCATTCGTGTCAAAACCTTGCCACACCACAACGTCAACTACGTCGTGCGAGCCTTATCGCAATTATTGATGCCGGTGCAGTTCTTACTTAAGCTACATCGGTACAAAGTTCAAGCCGATGCAGTCGTGGTGTACAGCCCACCCCTGCCCTTGGCCTTTGTGGGCAGTTGGCTTCGACGCAAAGGGGTGCGCAACCTGCTAAACGTGCAAGACCTATTCCCACAAAATGCGATTGATCTTGGCATTTTGCGTAGCAAGATGCAGATTCGATTTTTTAGAGCCCTTGAGCGCTTCGCCTATCGCACCGCCGATATCGTGACGGTGCACTCAGAAGGCAATCAGAAGATGCTGCTTGCGCAAAACCCGACAATCAGCAGCAAGCTACGCATTTTGCACAATTGGGTGGATATCGATCATCATGCCGCCAGCGAGACGAGTGTTGATTACCGAAAACAATGGGGCATCACACAAAAGTACGTCGCTGTCTTCGCGGGCGTCATGGGGCCTTCGCAATACCTTGAGCTGATTCTAGGCGTTGCTGAACGCATGCAAGAGCAGGCAGATTTATTGTTTTTATTAGTGGGTGATGGCAAAGAGAAAGCGCGCCTTCAACAGCTTGCCAAAGATAAAAATTTAAACAACGTCAGGTTTGAGGGCTTTATTTCAAGAGACACCTACCCTGATTTATTGAATGCCTGCGATATTGGGCTCGTGTGCCTGAGCCCACAAAATCAAACACCGGTTGTACCGGGCAAGATTTTGGGGCATATGGCTGCGGGCTTACCTGTTGTGGCGTTTTTACATAAAGCAAGCGATGGACATCGTTTAATCATTGATGCTCAGTGCGGGGTGTCGGCTAATTCGGGGGATTTTGATCAATGCGTCGCAGCGATACAAAATTTGATGGAAAGGCCTGATCGCTTTCACATTTTCGGAGAAAAGGGTCAGAAATACGCCTTTGAAAATTTCTCGAAAGAAGTGTGTGTTTCACAACTCATTGAAATACTAGCAAAGTGAAACTAGCTGCGAGCCACTCCGCCTTGCTGCCAACATCAACATACAAATGGTCGTATATTGCCCTCATTGTGCTGAGCGTCATCATCGGGCTATTTCTTTTCTTTATAAATGCCGCTACTACGTTGCCCGCTACGACCGATGGAAACGATTACGCTTTGTATGCGGCTTTTTCTCAAGAGATGTTTCAAGCAAAT
>JBAXLV010000594.1:0-2003 GCA_037134635.1 Alcaligenaceae bacterium | reverse complement strand
ACCCAACGGGCCGTCGCCGGCATCAATTGCATCAGCCCAGACGCACCCGCAACCGAACGAGCATCCATGATAAAGCGCGACTCTTGGCGGATCAGCCCATACACCCAGGCTGGATCAATATCAATTTGACGCGCCTGCGCCGACACACGCCCTTCAAACGGTGCGATATAGCGTTGTGAAAAATCAAATTCTTTTAACGTGCGATCTGACGTGTTCACCACACGATCGTAAATATTTTCATGCCGCGCGACTTCGGCTGCGGCCATCAGTTGTCGATCCGTCATGCCACGTATCGTGAAATTCCACTCAGGGACTGCATCACCGCGCCAGCCACGCTTAAACAAAGTCACCGCACGCTGCAAACCCGGATTAGCGCGTGCCTGTGCGACTTCTTCGGTAGTGACAGGGGCAGGACGGTTGGGTGCCACGATCGTACGGCCCAACTCTTCAAGCGCCAACTGACCATAAAAATTAAATTGTTCAGCGATTGAGGTATAGGCTTTTTCAGCGTCTTGTTTTTTTCCGGTCGCCGCCAAGCCGCGCGCCTTCCAGTACACCCACGCAGCGTCTCTCTTTTGTGTTGCACCCATTGCCTCGATGGATTGCAGCACCCAGGCCCAGTCAATTTGCGACTGACGCAATGCTGCACGCACGCGCCAGGCACTATTGGTTTCGGATAAGCCTAACGACCCCGTTTCGCGATACCAACCGTACGCACGACTATCCAAATTCATCATCGCCAGCAAGGCCATTTGCGCATAGACCCATTGCAAATTTTGCTTGGGTAGTTTGTCAGCCCAAACCGTACGCAGCTTGGTCTCGGTGGCGCTCAAGTCGACACGCGCAGCACGCGCAAGACCCATCGCAACAATATCGTTACGCGTACTTGAGCGCTGTCCAGTTTGTGTATTGAGCCACGGAACAGGGTCGCGAATCATGGCGTCATACGCCGCCAGCTCAGCCGGCTCAAACACCCAGGCCGCGTAGCGACGGGCATCCGGCAATTTATTATTTTCAATCGCCTCGTACAAATAAGGCATGAGTTCAGCAGAGCCCAACACGCGATCCGCCACAAGTTGATCAAACAATTTAATACAGGCGCCATAGGGTGCAAACACTTTGATTGCTTCAGCAGCACTTGCGCGCTGACCACCCATATGACGCGCCTCAAGCTGGGCACAAAGAACCTGAGGATTTGGATTCGACACGTCACCCAAATCACGCACAGACCCAAAGTCACCAGTCCGCGCGGCCGCAAGTATCCATTCACCCTTGAGTCGGTCTGCCAGATAGGCACCCTTGTTTTTGTCGATGAATTCAGTCAAGGTTTGTTGGACCCCCGGCATGTGCGTCGAGCCAAGCTGCGTGCGCAACGACCAATATTCTGGATACATCGCCAGAACATCGCCACGTGCTTGCGGCACAAAGCTAGCCAATTGTGCAAATTGTTTGGCGTTCATCGCGTTACGCGCTGCGGCCACCGCACGGGCGGCGGGCGTTGAATCTGGGTCAGCGATCGTGGCCCCCGCCTGTACCGCAGTGTTAGGCACCGTTGAGGGCGCATTGCCGGAGCGTTCAGGCGCCGCAGGTGTCGACGACGCGGGCGCGCTGCCGGCCACTGGCACCAGGGTACCATCGGCTTGCAAGACAAATCTGGCTGGGCCAGTGGCTTCGACTGCCTGCGCGGGTGCAGAGGTTACGGGCTGGGCCCAAGCCGGTGTCTGAGTCAAGGCGACGAGCGCACAGGCACGAGCTAGCCAAGCGCTCAACCCACAATTCTGATACTTTGTTTGCACGAGCATAAACCGCCCCATCACCACTTATTTGTCAGCACCGTTGCGACACATGTCAAAGAATAACGCAGACCTGCTGCGCACGCGCTTGCGTAAGCTGCGTCAGACCCTGTCTGTGGCAGAGCGCCAACACGACAGCACCGCGCTGTGTGCACGCTTGCGGGCGTGGTTTGACCAACGCCTAAGGCTTAATGACCCCTCACGGCAGTC
>JBAXLV010000593.1:0-2010 GCA_037134635.1 Alcaligenaceae bacterium | reverse complement strand
AGACTCATGCGCACCCGCTGGGTTGAAGTATCGCAAACAGATAATCCTCCATTCGGCATCAGGGCTTGCAACATCCTTGAGCATTTCTTCAATATGAAGCTTGCTTCTTCCATAAGCATTTGTAGCGGCAGTAGGGTGGTTCTCATCAATCGGCAAATATTGGGGATCGCCATAAACCGTGGCGCTGCTGGAGAAAACCAGTGTGCGGCATGCGGTGCTCTGCATGGCATGCAGCAGCGCCATCATGCCGCCCAGATTGTTCTCAAAGTATTTGAGTGGCTGTGCCACACTCTCGCCCACGGCCTTGAAGCCAGCAAAGTGAATGACGGCGGCAATCTGATGGCGATGAATCAGGCCCTGAACCAATTCCACATCGGCCACACTGCCTTGCTGGCATTGAACTGCTTGGCCAGTGATTCTCTGCAAGCGCTCCAAAACCGCAGGCTTGCTATTAGAAAAGTCGTCAAGAATGACCGGGGTGAAACCAGCTTCAATCAAAGCGATAAAGGTGAGACTGCCAATATAGCCAGCACCGCCGGTTAACAAAATTGGGTTACTTCTTATGACGGACATTAATTATAGGCAACAGATAACAATATGAAAGCATTAATTGAAAAGTTTATGCTTTGACTATCACTTATTTTTACCGGTCATATTTTGACTTGAATGAGACAATAAATCCAGACAACTTTCCCATACGTTCAACCTGTCTAGGGAAATCCACGCGTGAACTATCAAATGAAAGATTCCAGGATAAAAGTTGAAGACCACCCATGCTAGGTACAACCCATTGGTTCACTTCTTTTGAAACAGATACGTCATAGCTCAAATAGCTAGCCCCCATTAAATTCGCTTGGCTAATAATGTGAGATGCCTGCTGCTGGCAAGTTGGTAATGCAGTGACTGAAGAATTATTATTGCACCCGGCAAATTCGTAAGGAATATAATATGATGTCTTCCACCCGGAATCGGCAAATAGTTTTGTCATCGGAGTTGCAGATGAGGCTGGTATTTCTAATATAGCTCGGTGTTTAATTTTCCAACGATCATCCAAAATTTTAAGTCGATTCAAGCTATTTTGTATATTTGAATCAGAGATATTCTTGAAATCTAACCATAGTTTAAGTTGCGGCTGATCTGCCACTGCATGAAGTAGTTCGGTTAGTTGCAAGCCTACATTCTTGGCGGGCTGATGGTAAACGAAAAAGTCATTAGCTTGTTCATCAAAATTAATATCAAATTCGATTCCATCAAAAAAATCTTTCACGTCTAAGGCTTTGGCGATCGAATTAACTCGATCGGCATATATTGGAGTTTTCCAAATCCCACGATCTTTTATTTCACGAAGGTTATCCGAGCTCGCAATATCCGTCAATGCAGGTGCCTCTGCCGATTTGAACGTTGTCGTGAATGACGGTGAATGGACCAATCGTGACTTCATTGCCAAGCTTTGCTTGGGGCGAAACAAGGGCGGTTGGATGGATAAGACTAGTCATGCTGTGCTCCCAGCATCTACTGTGATGGTTGTGCCAGAAATCATTTCCCCACCATCGCCCAACAAAAACGAAACCGAAGCTGCTACAGCCTCGACAGAGGCTAGTTTTCCTGATGGGCTTCGGCGCTTGATGGACAACAATTTGTCAGGCGCAATGCCTTTGGTCATGTCGGTGTCCATGTAGCCGGGGGCCACGCAGTTGACTGTGATATTGGCTTTGCCCAGCTCACGCGACAAGGATTTGGTGAAACCAATCAAACCCGCCTTGGTGGCGGCATAGACTGACAGGCCACTGAAGCCAGTAGAGCCGATGATGGATGAGATATTGATGATACGACCGGCACCACCGAGCAACATGGACCGCGACACATACTTGGTCAGCACAATGGGGGACTGAAGATTGACCAGCAACGACTGCGCAATGTCACGCTCGTGCATGGTGGCCAGCACGCCGTCGGCACCAATGGCGGCGTTGTTGACCAACCCGTAAATGCGGCCATACCGCTTGGCCAAAT
>JBAXLV010000592.1:0-2011 GCA_037134635.1 Alcaligenaceae bacterium | reverse complement strand
GGCGAGATTCGTGGCGCAGGTCTGGTTTCACTACACCGGCGCGTTTCCGATAATTAACACCGATCTGACCATGCAGGTACTTCTCGGTATGCTCGGTCTCGGGGCAATGCGGTCGGCTGAAAAAATCAAAGGCGCAGAGGGCAACCGATGATTGATAATTTTCCGGCATCACTGGCGCTGGTTCTTCAGTCCGAAGGCGGCTTTTCAAATCATCCGGCTGATCCTGGACAAATGACTATGCTTGGAGTGACAAAAAAGGTCTGGGAAGCGTGGGTAAAGCACCCCGTCGATGAGGCCGAGATGCGCGCTTTGACGCCGGAAATGGTCGGGCCGTTATACAAGGCGCAATATTGGGATGCCTGCCACTGTTCGGACTTGCCGCTTGGCGTAGATTACGCCGTATTCGACTCTGCTGTGAACATGGGCAGTAGCAGGGCGGCAAAGCTCTTACAGACGGCGCTAGAGGTGAAGGCTGACGGTATTATCGGCAGGGCCACGATCGCTGCTGCGACCGCTGCCGATCCCGTTGAGTTGCTGGAGGCGTTTAGCCTGGGCAAAGAAGCGTTTTACCAATCCCTGCCGACGTTTGGCGTGTTCGGCAAGGGCTGGCTTAACAGAGTGGCGCATGTCCAAGATGCGGCAGAGGGGATGATCGGTTAGTCGTTCTTTTCCTTTAGCTTGGCTTCAATGGCTCGGGCAAAGTCAACGTGGTAGGCTTCACTCCACACGCAACTATTTGCAGCTTCTTTGATCTCCTCATCCGTCAGCGGCTTTTTGACCTGTTGCATAGGCAACGATGTCAACGCCAACACATCATGCGCTTGTCTTAGTAGAGCGCAGACAGAGTTATTTGTTTCTGCCCACTTGTTTTGCAAATGTACTTTGGTCATGTGTTTTTCTCTTTATCGTCAATTTTTACCGACTCAATAAACTGCGCCAGCGCATAAACACACGGCAGAATCAGGTCGCGGCAGATGGCATCGTGTACATCAGACTCCTGCACGCCCTGCGCTAACAGTTTAAGCGCACCAATTCTTTCGCTGACCAGCATGTCCAGGTGGTCAAAATCAAGACGTTTGACGGTTCCAATGTTTTCGTATTTCATGTGTTTTTCTCCCGCTTATTCCACTCGTGGACTAACTGTTTGTGCGTTGCGCTGGGCTGCATCCGGCCCTTGTCGCACATGCCATTAACCCATCCGTGGTAGTAGGCGGTGTCCATTTCGACTGATGGCTCGTGACCGTCACCATTAAAACCAGCAAAATATCCTGCCACCAAATCACGGCTATCAAGATTGTCTAGCGCAGTTAAATTATCAATAGGCTTTCTATCCACCGTTCTTCTCCCGCAGCTTGGCTTCAATGCGCCTTGTATCTTTCAATAGCCCCCGTGGATTTATATCTGAGCCAGACGTTCCAACAACACCAAACATTTCAAGGATTTCCTCATCCGTCAGTCCAATCCACTCCCTGCGCGGCGGGGCGGTATAAAGCGGTCGTGGCTTGCTGTAAATTGCTGACGGTTTTTTTAGCCACATCAATTTACCATTAGTTCCAATACATGCCACCGGCTCTTGTTCCGCAACTGTTAAGGATTCCTTAACGGTTTGTTCCGCAAGCGCGGCTTCAAGCTCTTTAACGTGCTCACCCCGATCCTCGTAGAATTGACTGTCCATGTACGTCCACGTGTCCAATCGTTCATCTCTTAACCATTCCAACGCCGCTTGCGCGGCGGCTCTCAGTTTGTCAGTCATCATTCAATCCCAAAGTGTTGAGCTATTCTTCCTGCCGCTTCGTATGCTGGGCCGTTCTCATCTTTCCGAACTTGTGCAATACACTCCCGCACAATCGACTCGGCAAACTGCTCCAGTTCAACCTGTCCGCTGAACATACCGTCACCCTCCCAGTAAAAGGTCTGTCCGGCTAGTTCTTTAATTCTTTCGTTCATCATTCACCCTTTCCTGATTGCTTCGGCGCACTTCTGCGCTATGTTCTCAACGCTATAAAATTCT
>JBAXLV010000591.1:0-2013 GCA_037134635.1 Alcaligenaceae bacterium | reverse complement strand
CCCGTAAGCCCACTGGTGATATCTTGTCGATTTCACGCATCAAAGAAATCAACAAGCGCTTGCCTAACACCCACTTGGTCATGCATGGCAGTTCAAGTGTGCCGCAAGAGTTGCTCGCAGAGATCCGCCAGTTTGGTGGTGACATGAAAGAAACCTATGGCGTGCCGGTTGAAGAGATTCAAACAGCGATCAAGTTTGGTGTGCGCAAAATTAACATTGATACCGATATTCGCTTGGCGATGACCGGTGCAATTCGCCGCTTCTTCGCTGAAAACCCAGGCAAGTTCGATCCGCGCGAATATTTGAAACCTGCACGTGAAGCTGCCAAGGCAATTTGCGTTCAACGTTATCAGCAGTTTGGTACGGCGGGTAACGCCAGCAAGATCAAAGTCACGCCACTCAAAGACATCGCCGGTCAGTATTCAACAGGTAAGTTGTCGCAGATTGTGCAGTAAAGGTCACGGCGGATCGGTCCTGTGGGCTGATCCGTATGCGCGGGCATGCGGCCCGCTTTCACTTTTATAGGCTTCATTGTGACCCCCACGATTTTGCAGTCTTCTATTCAATCTTTGCCTTTATTGGCGCGCGGTAAAGTGCGCGACATGTATGCCGTGGGCGACGACAAATTACTCATTGTCGCGACCGATCGTATCTCTGCCTTCGATGTCATCCTGGATGATCCAATCCCAGGCAAGGGACAGGTGCTTAAAGAGCTGACTGATTTTTGGTTAGCCAAGTTGGCGCATGTGCTGCCCAATCATTCAACAGGTGTGAACCCTGAAGATGTGGTGGCCGCTTCTGAGCGCGATCAAGTCGTGGGACGCGCTGTGGTGGTTAAGCGGCTTAAACCTATTTTGGTTGAAGCGGTTGCGCGTGGGTATCTGATCGGTTCTGGCTGGAAAGATTACCAAGCAACCGGTTCTGTGTGCGGCATTGCCTTGCCGGCAGGGCTTAAGCAGGCGGGCAAACTGCCCACGCCGATCTTTACACCAGCGGCAAAGGCCGAGTTTGGCCTGCATGATGAGAATGTAGACTTTGCCTATGTGATTAAAGAAGTTGGCCTTGAAATGGCAGAGCGCATTCGTGACGTCACGTTACGTTTGTATTCTGAGGCGGCGAGTTTTGCAGCCACCAAGGGCATCATGATCGCTGATACCAAATTTGAGTTTGGCTTGGATGCTCAAGGTACCTTGCATTTGATGGATGAGGTGCTCACGCCCGATTCGTCACGCTTTTGGCCTGCTGATGGCTATCGCGAAGGGATCAGTCCGCCCTCGTTTGATAAGCAGTTTGTGCGTGACTATCTTGAAACCCAGCCGTGGGGCAAGACGCCGCCCGCACCAAGATTACCAGCCGAAGTCATCGCTAAAACTGCAGCTAAATATCGCGAAGCGCTTGACCGTTTGGTGGCTTAGTTAAGCGAAGTCTGTAGGTCGACCTAAAATTTTCTATCGTAGTTTTAACCTTTTCGAGGGTTGCACATGACCTCTTCTATGAACGCCTCAAATAAAGCTGAAGCCTCGCCGATTGTTGGTGTCGTGATGGGCTCTTCAAGCGATTGGGAAGTCATGCAGCACGCGGTCAATATGCTTAAGGATTTTGGCATCGCCTGCGAGGCGCGCGTGGTGTCGGCACACCGGATGCCACAAGATATGGCTGACTATGGGGCTGCTGCAGCGGGCCGTGGCTTACGCGCTATTATTGCGGGCGCGGGTGGCGCGGCACATTTGCCGGGCATGATGGCAGCCTTGACCGAGGTCCCCGTCTTTGGTGTACCCGTACCTTCAAAATATTTGCGAGGCGAAGATTCTTTGCTTTCAATTGTTCAGATGCCCAAGGGTATCCCCGTTGCCACCTTTGCAATCGGTGAGGCGGGTGCAGCGAACGCGGCGCTGCATGTCATTGCAAATTTGGCTACAACCGATGGTGCATTGCGCGAACAATTACGTGCGTTTCGTGCACGTCAAACCGAAGCGGCGCGCGCCATGAAGGTGCCTCTGTGATCGTACCGGG
>JBAXLV010000590.1:0-2017 GCA_037134635.1 Alcaligenaceae bacterium | reverse complement strand
CGTACTCAAAAATCCATCAATCCAGTTCAACGTGTACAACATTTTTAATACAAAGTATCAGCGCATCAGTTCGCCGAGTGGCAGCGGCTTTACCCCCAATGCTGTCGCTCTGCCTGGACTCGCTGCGGTAGCGCCATCGTATTACATTGGTGCACCGACGTTTGTATCAGTTACGTTCCGCGCGGGCTTCTAACGTAAGTGCAACCTGCACACACTCGGTCAGTGACCGAGTGTGTGTAGTCGTTGAGGTGTTACGTATGTCGGCACGTGCTGTGCTCAAATTATACAAATGGCCGGAGCTCTTTAATGTTTAGTTTTGTTCGCCTGTTTCGGGCGTTTTGTTTTACTCTTGCGTTGCAGGGTTGTGTATTAACTGTGCCCGCGGTGGCGCAATCAGTAACTGCGCCCACAGCGCTTGCTTCGACGCCCGCTGAAAATCCTTACGGTCTTAAAGCGGTTTGGGCACAGGGCGATCTTGTCGCAAAAGCTACGTTAAGTATTTTGATCTTTATGAGTATTTTTAGTTGGTATGTGATTGTGTCAAAGCTGCTAGAGCAAAGACGGCTACTCGCTCAGCAACGCGATGCGATGCAGCGTTTGGGCGTCGATATTAACTTAGCGCAAACAGTTCAGGCGTTACAAAGCAATAGCCCCTTTCGGTTCGTCGCACAAGAAGCGCTCAGTAGCGCAGAAAAACATCAGGACATGCGTGGCGCAATTGACTTTAATGACTGGTTGATGCTGAGCTTGCAGCGTGCGACAGCCTCTGTGCAGCAGAGCATGCAAAAAGGCTTGTCATTTTTGGCAACAGTCGGCTCCACCTCACCATTTGTGGGTCTATTCGGTACAGTTTGGGGAATCTACAACGCCTTGGTCAGTATTGGTCTATCGGGGCAAGCCAGTATTGATAAAGTTGCAGGACCAGTCGGCGAGTCGTTGATTATGACTGCGATTGGTTTGGCGGTTGCTGTTCCCGCTGTGCTTGGCTACAACGTGCTGGTTCGTCGCAATAAACTGATTATTCAGGGTATCCAAAAATTTAGTGGAAATGTTCACGCTAAATTGTTAGTTGCCGCAGCCCAGCGCTAACCCGTTAAAAAATTTTCTTTTTGATGCGAAGTATTTAATTCTAAATGAGGTTGCTGTGATGGCGATGCAGTTAGGCTCTGACGATGCGCAAGAAGAAATTATTGGAGAAATCAACACCACACCCTTAGTAGATGTGATGTTGGTTCTATTGATTATTTTTCTGATTGCGATCCCGGTTGTGACAACCTCGATCCCCGTGGCGCTTCCGAAAGAGCGCTTAGAGGCGCGGCACGCCAAGACCGAAACCATCATTATTTCTGTGAGTCGGTCTGGAGGTCTATTTATTTATGACCGGCAAGTGGTTGGCGTTGACGTGTTAGCAGAGCAACTGAGAGAGATCGTTTCAAAGCTAAAAGACGAACCGGATGTGCAAATCCGCGGAGATCTCGACGCTGACTACGAGGGTATTGGCCGCGTCATGTTGGCTTGTCAGCGCGCCGGTATAGCAAAAATCGCTTTTATTACCGAACCCCCACCTGCGGGTAGTTGAAGGTTTAACACCGCTGATGAAAGACAGGAAGACATAATTTCTATGGCGATGAAACTTGGCGCTGACGTCGACTCAGCTGACGCAGAGCCTGTGATTGATATGAATACGACACCGTTGATTGATGTCATGTTAGTTCTACTTGTCATGCTCATCATCACGATTCCTATTCAGCTGCACTCAGTCAATATGAATGTGCCGGTGGCTGCTGCAGCCAGCTCCCCTACGCTAGAGAACATTGAATGAAACTTTAGTAAGATCGGTCAAAGCCTTGAGCTTGCCAATTAGAATTTCAGCACTGCGGGGCAGAATATGACGTCTGCGGGTAAGATCATGCTGGATGTCGAAGACCCGGAGCTGGATATTCGCTTGCGTTCAGACGGGATCGAAATTGTCGCAATCAAGCCGGAGTTTCCAATTGGAGGGCACCTGGCATTTCAG
>JBAXLV010000589.1:0-2018 GCA_037134635.1 Alcaligenaceae bacterium | reverse complement strand
CGGATGGGAACCCAATCGGAGGCATTCAGGTGCCAGATGTGGCCGTACCATTAGGCACACATGGGCGTCCGAATGGGCCTTCAACCCTGGCGATTTGTCGGCTAGCGGGTTATTATCAACCCTTCTTTTCACTTAAACAAGAGCGCGAGCAGGCCCAAGATCCAAGGTTGTCGCTCGAAGAGCGTTATCCAGGTGGCTTAAATCAATACCTTCAATGTGTACGTGAAGTCAGCGATCAATTGGTTGCGCAACGCTACTTGCTTGCCGAGGATGCGGCGGTGATCGTCAACGCGGCCGCAGAAGAAACGCTTTTTAAACCGACGCCAACGCTAGCGATCTTTCGGTCTCACGGAAATCTTTATCAAAATCGTATAAATGGTGTGACGCAGTCGTAGCGGTATCGTCTTGGATAATTTTTAGGATTGCAAATGCAAAAAATTAGTGTAATTTTTTTATCGCTAACGATGCTCTTGTTTGGTGCGAAGGCGTTTTCTCAAAAGTCGACTAGCTATCCAAATCAGCCTATCACCCTGATCGTTGCGTTTAGTGCCGGTGGGGCGGCAGATATTGTGGCCCGCTCAATCGCACCGAGGCTGTCTGCGTTATTGAGCACGAGCGTTGTGGTTGAAAATAAGCCGGGTGCCAACGGCAATATTGCGGCGAGCTATGTGGCGAAAGCGCCCGCTGATGGCTATACCATTTTGATGGGGTTTCCTGGGCTTGCCAGCAACCCAAGTCTTTACAAAAAAATGACGTACGATCCTGCGCAAGATCTCGCACCACTCAAGATGCTGGCCAATGCGCCAGTGCTGCTCGTGGTATCGCCAAATTTGCCTGTTCAGTCTGTCGCTGATTTGCTTGCCTTGGCAAAAGCCAGCCCGAAACCCTTGAACTATGGGTCAGGTGGGCAAGGCGCTTCGGGTCATATGGCGGGTGAGTTATTCAAAATGTTGACGGGTATCCAGATGCAGCATGTACCCTACAAGGGAGGCGGCCCCGCCTTGAATGATTTAATGGGTGGGCAGATTGATTTGATTTTTGATAGTGTGCCCAGTTCTGCACCCTTGGTACAAGGAAAAAAAATCAAAGCACTTGCAATCGCGGGTGAACAGCGCTCAGATACCTTACCCGAGGTGCCCACCTTTGCACAAAGTGGCTGGCCGGCTTATTACTCAGATACCTGGTTTGGCGTCTTGTCCCCCAAGGCAACCCCGCTTGATATTCGCATCCGTTTATCCGAGGCACTGACTGCCTTGGTTGCAGATCCTGCAGTGATCCTGAGCTTTAAAAATATGGGCTTGATTCCAAATACCGGTTCGTCAGAGCAGTTTGCAAGTTTTTTGGCGCAAGAGCGCGTCAAATGGGCGGATGTTGTCAAGGCCGCACAAATTTCACTCGATTAAGTGAGTGCTTCATTTAAAACTCGGCGCGACCGCGCAAGGCTTTTGTTTCAGACAGCTTTCGTTTTCCTTCGAGGCGTCGTTGCTTTGAGCCATAGGTCGGTTTGGTCGCGTGGCGCGTTTTAGGTGGGCGCGCGACGCTGTTGACGAGTTCGTTGAGCCGGGCTAGCGCTTCGGCGCGATTCATATCCTGGCTACGATGCGTTTGGGCCTTAATCACAATGGCGCCATCGCGTGTAATTCGATGGTCTTTGAGTGCTAAAAGACGTACTTTAACGTCGGCAGCGAGCGACGAGGTCGGGATACTGAAGCGTAAATGGATGGCACTTGAAACTTTATTGACATTTTGCCCACCCGCACCTTGCGCGCGAACGGCTGTGATGGTCACCTCAGCTTCAGAAATAGAGATTTGAGCGTACATTGCGAAACTCGGCGATTGACCTGTAAACTCTATTATCGTTTATTCAAGGGAGTCTATCGTGGCAAAAGGTCAACAGAAATCCAGCAAAGAATCAAAAAAACCTAAAAAAGATACGTCGACGCCCAAGCCTGCCTCGGGGCTGACGGATCCGGTTCGTGCAACCGTTGTGAATACGGTTTACACCCGAATTAAGAACA
>JBAXLV010000588.1:0-2023 GCA_037134635.1 Alcaligenaceae bacterium | reverse complement strand
CACGCATACTGAAACGGCTTCAGCGCTTCGCACAGCGCTAGGTGTCGAGCTACCGCAGCCCAATCGTCTGACGAGCAATGCGATTTTGAGTGTACGTTTACTCGGACCCGGCATTTGGCAGGTCGTGGGCGATCCCTATGCGACCATTCAAGCAGAAACCTTACGTGCGTCTCTTGAAGGCCTAGCAAGCGTGGTCGACTTGAGCCATGCACGCACCGCACTCACGGTTTCAGGGATTTCGGCCCAAGCAACGCTTAACAAATTTTGCGGCCTCGACTTAGGCCTTGAACAATTTCCGATTGACTCTGCAACCAACACACGCTTTGGGCATATTGGTATGACCTTAGCGCGCATCGGCGCTGAACACCACTTTGAACTTTTGGTGTTTAGAGGTTATGCAGAGCATGTGTTTGAAGCCTTACTCGAGGCGGGCGCAGAGTTTGGGCTCGAGGTTCAGGCAGTAAGCGTCGACACAACGACCGCTTAATTACGGCTTAAAGCACCTGTTCTAGAAATGCTTTCGTGCGCTGTACTTGCGGATCATCAAAGATCTGGGCGGGCGTCCCCTCTTCGACGATCACACCCTGATCGGTGAAATACACACGATTGGCGATCTCACGTGCAAACGCCATCTCGTGCGTCACAAGAATTGAGGTCATCCCTTCTTCGACAAGCTGCCGAATCGTCAGCAACACTTCTTTACGCGTTTCAGGATCAAGGGCTGCAGTCACCTCATCAAACAACATGACCGAAGGCTGCATCGCCAGTGCACGCGCGATGGCAACGCGCTGCTGCTGTCCGCCCGACAGCTCGCCGGGGTAATTATTGATCTTGTCCTCGAGCCGTACTTTTTTTAATAAAGCCAAGGCCCGCTCGCGCACCTCGTCTTTATCCTGCCCAAGCACTTGAATCGGTGCCATCATGATGTTTTCAAGTGCAGTTTTGTGTGGAAACAAGTTGTACTGTTGAAAAACGATCGAGACATCTTTACGCAAGGCGATCATGTCATGATCACTTTTTAAAGTATGAACAGCATGTTGGCCCACAAAGACCTCGCCTTGATCAACCGGTATTAAACCGTTGATACAACGTAATAAGGTCGATTTACCAGAGCCGGAAGGACCAATCACACAGACGGCCTGCCCCGACGTGATCGACATGGACATACCGCGCAACACCTTCACTGCACCAAAAGCCTTATGCACATCATGAATGCGCACGATGGGCTGTTGGGTTTGAACTGAATTCATGGCGCAAGGTCCTCTGCTGTCTGGGCGGGTACTGAGATGATTTGAGGCGCATGACCTGTCGCCGCTAAAAAGCGTAGCAATTCAGCATGGGGAATAATCATAGTCGCGGTATTGATCAAGGGATGGGCCTGTACAAAGGCAGCATCCCACAGCGTTTGATCAATCACAAACTGTACGTTGTGCGCAGTATCGTTTACCAAGCCCAGCATGCTCACCGAGCCAGGCGTTACCCCAAGATGCGACAATAAGCGATCTGCCGAGGCAAAACCCAACCGACCTGCACCCAGCGCATCGCCGAGCTGGTTAAGATTTACGCTTGAGGCGGCCGGTATGGTCACAAGAAAATGCTTAAGCCCTTTTTTATCACGTAAAAAAAGATTTTTTGTTTTGGCGCCAGGCAACTTGGGCACCAGCAACTCAGATTCAGCCACCGTCATCACAGCCGGATGTTCATGTCGTTCGAACTTCAGTTGATGTCGATCTAAAAATTCTTGTAAGTTCATCACATCTTCAATCGTTTGAGGTGCCATAAAGAATTGCTGTTTACCGTTCGGCGAAACGCGCCTCTAGGCGACGGGTGTAGCGGGCAATTGGATAGCAATATAAAAAGAACCACAACAAGACATAACTATAAATAGGAATCAAGAAGTCGGTGCGGGACTCGGCGGCGGTAATACGCCCGACGGTGGTCATCACTTCAGAAACCCCTACGATCGAAGCGAGGGTGGTCGCCATGGTTAGAATGGCATACCAGTTCATCCATGAGGGCAACA
>JBAXLV010000587.1:0-2024 GCA_037134635.1 Alcaligenaceae bacterium | reverse complement strand
TCGCCACTCAACACGGTCAGCTTCTGGCGTACAGAAGGTCGCGCAATGGGTACCGCGGCTAACAAGGCTTGCGAATAAGGATGTTGGGGCGAACCATACAAAGACGCTTTGCTGGCGATTTCAACAATACGCCCCAAATACATGACCGCCACACGATCTGCCATATGCTTGACCACACCCAGGTCATGCGCAATGAACAAGTAAGTGAGCCCAAGTTCTTTTTGTAAATCCATCATCAGATTCACAATCTGCGCCTGTATCGATACATCAAGCGCTGAAACTGGCTCATCGGCCACGATAAATTTCGGATTAAGTGCCAGGGCGCGTGCAATCCCAATCCGTTGTCTCTGCCCACCTGAAAATTCATGTGGATATCGGTGTGCATACTCTTTTCGTAAACCGACAACATCGAGCAATTCAGTCACGCGCTTGGCACGCGTTACTCGGTCACCAATGCGATGAATACGTAACGGCTCTTCGACGATCTGACTCACCGTCATCCGAGGATCAAGCGAGCCATAGGGATCTTGAAAAATAATTTGCATTTGTTGGCGCCGCGTACGCATTTCATCGTCTGAGAGCGTGAGCAACGCTTCACCATTAAAACTGACGCTACCTGAAGTCGCTTGAATCATGCGCAAGATCAAGCGACCCGTTGTGGTTTTTCCACAGCCGCTTTCGCCGACCAAGCCGAACGTTTCACCTGGCGCGATGTCAAAATCAATGCCGTCTACGGCGCGTATTTGAGTGACGGTACGGTTAAAGAGCCCTCCCGTTGGCATCAGAAAATGCTTTGTCAGGCCCTTCACGCTGACCAAGGCTTTAGTCATTACTTTGATATCCAGTTAAGGCCAAGCAAGCTGCGCGATGTGTGACCCCAAGCTCGGTATATCGGGGGCTATGTTTCGCGCACTGCACGCGCGCGTCCGGACAGCGAGGATGAAATCGGCAGCCCGAAGGAAGATTTGCCAAACTAGGCACCATGCCCGCGATCGTTTGTAAGCGCACGTAGTCTTGATCCAACGCAGGAATACTGGAAAGCAATAAACGTGTATACGGATGCGCTGGCGCTTCAAATACTTCGATTGCAGTCCCCTCTTCGACAATGCGTCCTGCATACATCACGGCGACACGATCCGCGACCTGCGCAACAACACCTAAATCATGCGTAATTAAAATCATCGCCATCCCGAGTTCACGCTGCAAGTCTTTCAAAAGCGCGAGTATTTGCGCTTGAATCGTGACATCTAAGGCAGTAGTGGGCTCATCCGCAATCAAAATTTTGGGTCGACAGGCCAGCGCAATTGCAATCATTACGCGTTGGCGCATTCCGCCAGAAAGCTCATGAGGATATTGATCGATTCGCTGCCGGGGATTACTCATCCCAACGCGTTCAAGCAGGCTCAGGGCTCGTTGTCGTGCCGCTTGACGACTTAACCCTTCATGTACTCGAATGGTTTCGGCGATCTGCTCGCCGATTTTGATGACAGGATTAAGGGCTGTCATGGGTTCTTGAAAAATCATCGCTATATCTTTGCCGCGAATTTCATCCATTTCAGTGTCGCTGCTGTGTGCGAGATCCGTACCCTTAAATATAATTTCGCCACACGCAATGCGACCGGTTGGTTTTGGGACTAAACCTAAAATCGATAAGGCCGTCAAACTCTTCCCACAACCCGACTCACCGACGAGCCCTAACACCTCGCCCGCAGCAAGCGTCAGATTCACGCCATCGACCGCGATCTGTTCGCGACCGTGCGAACCGAAGACGACGCGCAAGTCTTTTAGTTCAAGAATGGGATCAACCAATTTGCACTCGCAGTCTAGGATCTAACACGTCTCGCAAACCATCGCCCAGCAGATTTAAACCTAAACAGGTGAGTGCCACGGCCAAACCCGGAAAAAAACAAATATAAGACGCCTCGCGCAGATAATCTTTACCCTCTGCAATCATATTCCCCCAGGTTGGCGTGGGTGGAGGCGGCCCAACACCCAGGAAACTCAAGATGGATTCAGCCAAAATG
>JBAXLV010000586.1:0-2025 GCA_037134635.1 Alcaligenaceae bacterium | reverse complement strand
ATCGTCACAAACTCGAGGGCCTTAGCATGCGTGCTCTCAAGGATCACCAGCGGAGCGACACCTGCGTGCAGGGCCTCTTTCCAGCGCAGGGCACACAAGCACCAACGATCACCGTCTTTCAAACCAGCAAAACGATATTCGGGGCGTGGTGTCGATAAATCGTTGCCGCGGCTGGCTGAAAATTCTAGAAACTCTTGTGTGACCTTGGTGCACACGACATGACTACCCAAATCTTGCAAATCGGTATTACAACAACCGTCGCGATAAAATCCTGTCAACGGATCGTAAGAGCACGCTAATAGCTCAGTACCCAACACATTCAATGCACTTGCAGTCATTTGAGAGCCTTTATACAAAAAAAACAGAGTACATTTCACAAAACAAGATTAAACCTTTAGACCCCACCTTGGGCAGTCAAATACCTCATGTCTACACACAGTTTACCCGCAGCAAACACCTCAATTATCGTCCAGTTCGATGCGCTCAAAGATTTTATCTCTCGAGCCTTGCAAGCCAACGGCCTTTCATCAGAACACGCGAACAAAGTTGCCTCGCTGATGGCGCAGGCCGACTTACAAGGTTCAGACGGTCACGGCGTGATTCGCCTACCGCAATACGTCAAGCGTATTCGTGCAGGTGGCATCAACATCAACCCGCAAATCAAAATCGTACAAGACAAGGCCGCAATGGCGGTGGTGGATGGCGACAACGGGATGGGGCATCTGGTGGTGTCGCACGCCGTCGAGCTGGCCATCAAGAAGGCTGCTGAGGCGGGCGTGGCCTGGGTCGGTACACGCAACAGTAATCACGCGGGCCCTGCCTCGTTATACGCTCGCATGCCGATCGAACATGACATGATTGGTTTGTATTTTGCGGTGGGTAATGCCAACCACTTACCGCCCTGGGGCGGGATGGATATGCTGCTGTCGACTAATCCAATCGCAGCAGGTATTCCAGCCGGTAGCGAACCCGCTGTGGTGCTTGATATGGCCACAACGGTTGCGGCCTATGGCAAAGTCAAAGCCAAAGCGAAACGCGGTGAAACCATGCCCGAAGGCTGGATGATCGATCGCCAGGGGCGCCCCCTCACCGACCCTAATCGTGCGGATGAAGGATTTTTATTACCGATCGGCGGACATAAAGGCTATGGCTTGGCCTTGATCGTTGGGCTCTTGGCGGGTACCTTGCAAGGCGCCTCAATGGGCAAAGACGTCGTTGATTTCAATAAAGACCATGTCACACCCACCAACACGGGGCAGGCGATCTTGGTGATTGACTTAAAAGCCTTTGGCGAGCCGGGTTTTTTCAAGGGCGCTGTCGATCAACTCATCAAGGATCTTCGTGCGAGCGAACGTCTGCCTGGCGTCGAACGGGTGTGGCTGCCGGGCGAACAAAGTCATGCGAAGCGACTCGCCTACACTGCGCAAGGGATCCCGCTTGCGCCTGTGCTTGTCGCGGATTTGAAAATGCTAGCCACCGAGTTAAGCATTGCCCCGCTCGCGGTTTAACAAGCTTTGACCTTTTTGGAATGACCATGCATCTGCGCACAATTTCAACGTCCTTGCTTCAAGCGGCTCTGTTTGCTTCGCTCTTGCTTGGCTCGCTTCACACAGCGATGGCGCAAGACCCCTACCCAAGCAAACCCATTCGCATGATTGTTCCGCTAGCAGCGGGCAGTGCGGTGGATGGTGCCGCGCGTATTTTGACCGCCAAGATGGCTCAAAATATGGGGCAATCCATCGTGATAGAAAATTTAGCGGGATCATCGGGTTTAATCGGTGCCGATCGCTTAGCGAAGGCCGCGCCCGACGGTTACACGATTGGTGGCGTCAACGACAGTGTACTGACGATGATTCCACATATTTATCCAAATATTCCCTGGAATGCGCTCAAAGACTTTGATCCAATTTCTTTGGTTGCGACCATAGAGTGGGGCATTGTGGTAGCGGATCAATCGCCCTATAAAACCTTAAACGATTTTATAACGGCAGCCAAAGCCAGTCCTGGCAAAATCAACTATGGCTC
>JBAXLV010000585.1:0-2029 GCA_037134635.1 Alcaligenaceae bacterium | reverse complement strand
GATAAAGCCAATATTTTGCGTAGTTATGCCTTCTTTAGAGCGGTGTGTGATGAGGTGGCCGTAGAGTATCCCGACGTGGCCATTGACTATGCCTACGTCGATGCGATCACCGTGCATTTGGTCAAACGCCCCGAATTCTATGACGTGATCGTGGCTGAGAATATGTTTGGTGACATTATTTCTGATTTAGGTGCCGCCACGGTGGGTGGGATGGGGATCGCACCTTCGGGCGAACTCGGAGACCAGCACGGCTTGTTTCAAGGCGCGCACGGCTCAGCGCCTGATATTGCTGGTCAGAATATCGCGAGCCCCTTGGCAACGATTTTGTCTGGCTCTTTCATGCTGCGTTGGTTGGGTGATCGCCACCAGGATGCAAGCCTGATCAGCGCGGCAGAGCGCATTGAACGGGCGGTTGAAGCGACGTTAGCGAGTGGCAAGGCTATCCCTCGTGATTTGGGTGGTTTGTCCTCGTGTTCTGAGGTAACTGCCGAGATTTGTCGTCAATTAAAACCGTGATGTAGGGGGTCAAAAGCCGTTTTCCTGAATAATTGTGGGTTTACCCTATAAAATGATCAACTATTCAAGTTCAGGAAAGCGCAATGAGCCAAGCAGTCAGTAAGGTGGGAGATCAGCCAGAGGTCAGTTTCGGTTCGTTGCCAGTTAGAAAAATTTCCTTAAGTACTGTCAAGCACGTGTGCGCGATCGGGGGCTTGGCATTCATGTTGAGTGCCACTGGCTTCGCTCAAGGCTCTGGCAGTGCGCCGCCGGCCTTGCCTGTCTCGGTGATCGAGGCCGCCTCCACGACCTTGCCCAATATTCTTGAAATTACCGCGCAGGCCGAGGGCGCAAAAGAAACTGAAGTACGGGCGCGCGTTGGCGGTATTTTGGTCAAGCGTCTGTATGAAGAAGGCAGCCCTGTTACGGCGGGTCAGCCCTTGTTTCAGATCGATCCCGAGCCTTTTAAAAATGCGCTAGACGAGTCTCAGGCACGCGCAAAACAAACTGCGCGTGAGGCTGCACGTCTGAAGGGTCTGTTCGCGCAGCAGGCCGTCAGTCGCAAAGAGTTTGACGATGCCACCTCAGTCAATGAGGTGGCTCAGGCTAATTTAAAAACGGCGCAACTGAATCTAACCTGGGCAACGGTCACGGCACCCGTGGCGGGTATCTCAGGGCGCGCGCAACGCTCAGAGGGAAATCTAATCAGCACCACCATTGACGGGAGTTTGTTGACCTCGATCTATCAAATCGATCCGATCTGGGTGCGTTTTGGTTTGTCGGCGAGTGATACGGAGCGATTGCCAGGCGGTCGTCTTGATCCCGAGCAAAAAACCGAGGTTGAGTTGATTTTGCCAAATGGCAAGGTGTACGAGCAGCCTGGCAAATTAAATTTCTTATCGATGTTTATCGATCCAAAGCTTGGCACACAGCAAATGCGCGCCGAGTTTCTAAATCCTACTAATCAGATCTTGCCTGGGCAATTTTTAAAAATACGTTTGACGACGGGTAAACAAGAAAACGTTTATCTCGTGCCGCAGGCCGCGGTCATTCAAAACGAACGCGGCTTTATGGTCTGGACGGTGGGTGCCGACAACAAGGTGCTTCCAACGCCTCTTAAGATGGGTACTTGGTTAGGAAAAAACTGGGTGGTCTTGTCGGGCTTAAAGCCTGGCGATCGCGTGGTGGTGGATCAGATCATCAAGATTAGGCCGGGGGCGACCGTGACGCCCACGGTGATTCCGTTGGATACGTCAGTCCCGTCGGCCAATGCCAGAGACGGCAAATGAACTTATCCAGCTTTTTTATTAATCGGCCGATTTTCTCGTCTGTGATTTCGATCACAATTGTGATCGCAGGATTGATGGCGGCGCGCGGATTGCCCATTGCGCAATACCCAGAGATTGCGCCGCCCACGGTCATCATTACGGCGAACTATCCTGGTGCCTCAACCGAAACACTCACGCGCACCGTCGCGGGGCCCATCGAAGAGCAGTTGTCTGGCGTTGAAAATCTGCTGTACTTCAACTCAACC
>JBAXLV010000584.1:0-2040 GCA_037134635.1 Alcaligenaceae bacterium | reverse complement strand
CCACCGTTTACGGCTGAGGTCGTGCGTGCTGCCCTCAATCCCTTGATGTATGCCGGCGAGCAAACCGCAGTGCCCGCCCTTCAACCGCTGGCCAAGACAACGGCTCAAACAAAAGATCATGAGGCAGCAAGCTGGCCTAAGCCGCGCGCGTGGTGGTTGCGCGCAGGGGCTTTGACGGCTGCAGTGGCGACAACGATCGTTGGTATCGCGGGGGCTGTTTTAGGAAATCGCGCATCGCTTGCGCCTTTGACTCAACCCGTCTCTACGCTTTACTCGCAAGCCACGCTTGAGCGGGGCCGTGAGCTTGCGGCGTTAGGCAACTGCGTCACTTGCCACACGAGCGCGCAGGGCAAACCGAATGCGGGCGGGCTCGGTATTCAAACCCCGTTCGGTACGGTCTACAGCACAAACATTACCCCCGATCCGCAAACCGGGATTGGCTTGTGGTCGCAACAGGCTTTTAATCGTGCGATGCGTGAAGGGATCTCTCGGGATGGGCATCATTTGTACCCCGCGTTTCCGTACACTTCGTTTGCGCGCATCAACGATGAAGATCTCGACGCCTTGTACGGTTGGTTGATGTCGCAAGAGCCGGTGCGCCAAGCAATCCCTGAAACTAAGCTTGCTTTCCCATTTAATGTGCGTCCGTTGATGGCTTTTTGGAATGCGCTGTACCTAACGCCCCAGTCTGTTGCTCAACGACAAGCCGAGCCTGACCGTTCGTCGCTTTGGGAGCGTGGTAATTATCTGGTAAACGGCTTGGGGCACTGCTCGGCTTGCCATACGTCGCGCGACGCGTTAGGCGCTGAGCGAACGGGGCTGGCATACTTGAGCGGGGCGACGATCGATGGCTGGGAGGCGCCGGCGCTCAATGCGCGCTCGTTAAGCCCGGTGCCGTGGACCGAGTCTGCGTTTTATAACTATCTGCGTCACGGTCACAGCGCTGAGCACGGCAGTGCGTCAGGTCCGATGGCGCCTGTTGTACGACAACTGGCCCAAGTGCCAGACGCGGACATTGCTGCGATGGCAAACTATTTGGCCTCGTTTCAAGAGCCGTTGGGGTCAATCGAAGCGCGAAACAACGCTTCGGTCATTGCAAAAGCCTACGTCGCTCAGGCGGCGGCCCGTGAGCCGCTACTACAGGGCCCGGCGCAGCGGATGTTTCAGGCCGCCTGTGCAGCCTGTCATCACGATGGCGATGGTCCGCGTTTGATCGGTGTCAATATCCCTTTGGCGCTCAGTACGGGCATGCATAGTACGCAGCCAGATAATGTGATTCGCGTCGTCCTTGAGGGGATCCGCAAACCTGCGAGTGATCAGATTGGGTTTATGCAAGGGTTTGCCCGTCAGTTTGATGACCGGCAATTGGCGGATCTCTTAACCTATATGCGTAGTCGTTTTGCCCCAACCCAGCCAGCCTGGCAAAATCTGGAAGAAAAAATTGGGGTTATCCGCATGTCGCCAAGCTTGCATTTACGGTAAAGTTTGCCCACAATAGCGGTATTGTTGATCACCCCGGTTCTGACCCGAGCCGGGGTTTTGCTTTTTGGAAAAACACCATGGCAACTATTCCTCTTACCGTGCGCGGGGCCGAGCGCTTGCAAGCTGAACTGCAGCGGCTCAAGCATGTGGATCGCCCTGCGGTCATTAGTGCCATTGCTGAAGCGCGTTCGCACGGCGATTTGTCTGAACACGCCGAGTACGATGCCGCACGCGAGCGCCAAGGCTTTATTGAAGGGCGCATCGCCGAACTCGATGGCACGCTTTCTAATGCCCAGCTCATTGAACCGAGCACCATTGATGCCGATGGCCGTATCGTGTTTGGCGCGACCGTTGAGATCGAAGATCTTGATTCGGGTGCCAAGGTCACTTACCAAATCGTTGGTGACGTTGAGGCCGATATTCGTGCGAACTTAATTTCAGTGTCAAGCCCTGTCGCGCGTGCTTTGATTGGTAAATATGAAGGCGATGTCGTCGAAGTGAAAGCCCCAGCTGGCTCGCGCGAATACGAAATCATCAGCATCAAATACCTATAACTTG
>JBAXLV010000583.1:0-2040 GCA_037134635.1 Alcaligenaceae bacterium | reverse complement strand
CGCGCGCATTCGGCGGTTTTACGAATACGTGTGAGGCCATCTGGGATACCGGGCTGGGCGTAACCGCTCCAGACACTTACTAAGTTTGGTGTGACCAGGATACCTTCGTTCGCTTGTGTAATCGCAGGCGCAATCAAATCGGCCCAAGGCATCGAGCCAAGTTTTTCATGAAACAAACCGAGTCCTGCTGGCGTACCAGGCGTCATGATGGCGGTATAGCCAATCTCGCTTCGAAAATCATCAAACAAGCTATAGCCAGAAATCGGTGTGCGACCCTTACAGTCTTTTTCCCACATGTCCGGGCGCACGTTAGCGCCAGCACGGTTATAGAAATCGATCATCCCGCTTGTGCTCGTCGCTGCATGAAAGTAATGCAAGGTACCCATGCCACCCAAGCCGCACATAAAGGGGTCATTGACCATTTGCGAAAAAGCCGTTGCCAACGCAGCATCAAAGGCATTACCGCCCTTCTCAAGAATTTCTGCTCCCACCTCAGCAGCGCGCGGCTGCGGACATACGACTACGCCTTTCACGTGAGCTTTCCTATCTCAAGCCAGCGGTGCGCTAGCAGCCTTCGATGCCGCCTGCGCAAACGACTCATACAACGTCAAATCCAGGGCATGCGCTTCGAGCGTTTCGGGATGCCACATACGGCGCGGCAGCTCGAGTATGTCTCCGCCATAGACATGCAGGCCGATCGCCGGCACGTTACCCAGACACTCAGCGACATGCACGGTGTCGGCCATCATCGGCAAAATAGAGCCGCGCGTGAGCGTGACTTCGCTCGCCTTGCGCAGTTTTCCATTTTCAGTGCGATACAGCGTGTTTTTTTCTTCGCCCGAAAACAGAAGAATCGTCGCCCATGTTCCATGATCATGCGGAGGCGTGCGACGTCCGGCGGGGAAACAAACCTTCAACAACGTGATCGACGGCGAGCGGTAAAACACTTGCCTCGCATTGCCTCCCGTGCCAGAAACAAACCGCAAGGCTTCGTCGACGGCGTCGAGATCGCCGCGCAGTGCTTCGAGTTCTTCACGCGCGGCTTTCATCGGATTGCTACTGGTGCTGGCCTTGGCGAAGCGAGCGACGAGTTCGTGTACTTGCATGGTGGTCTCCGGGGCGTTGTCGTTATTTAATTAACATTGTGCGGATGGCAGCATTTATTCCGCTTTAATACCAGCAGCTTTAATCACCTCGCCATAACGTTTGAAATCTGCAGAGATTTCTTTACCGAATTTTTCAGGTGTGCCAGGTGAGGCTTCAATCCCAAGCGTATCGAGTTTTGCGATCACTTCGGGCGTCGATAAGACTGCGTTGAGCTCTTTGTTGAGATAGTCGATCACTGTGCGTGGGACCTTTGAGGGTGCGAAAATACCTACCCAGCCACTTGCCACAAAGTCTTTGATACCGCTTTCAATAAAAGTTGGGACGTCAGGTAAGGACGCGGCACGCTTCTCGCTTGACACGGCGATGGCGTTGAGTCGGCCACTTTTGATATACGGATAGCCTCCGGCAACCGCAGTAAAGACAAGCGGAATGACGCCTGCCTGAACATCGATCATGGCTTGACCACCGCCTTTATAGGGTACATGAACAAGCTTTGATCCAGTTTGCTGATTGAGCAATTCAACTGCAATGTGTTGCGGACTCGCGACCCCTGAAGAGCCAAAATTAATAATTTTGCCAGGCTGCTTTGAAAGGGCAATAATTTCTTGCAGCGTTTGTGCCTCGAATTTAGGGTAAGCCAACAGAATTAAGATTGTTTCGCCAATTTTTCCGATCGGCGTAAGATCTTTGAGCGTATCCAGTGGCATTGAAGTAAAAACATGCGGGTTAATCACGATCGTGCCGTCAAAGCCAAGCACTAAGGTGTATCCATCGGGCTCTGAGTTTGCAACCATTGCCGCGCCAATATTGCCTGAAGCGCCCGCTTTGTTTTCAACAATGACTGTTTGTCCGATACGGCGGGATAATTGATCTGCGATAAAGCGACCACTTGTGTCGGTGACACCGCCTGGGGCGAAGGGCACAATCAGTCGG
>JBAXLV010000582.1:0-2042 GCA_037134635.1 Alcaligenaceae bacterium | reverse complement strand
GGTGCACCCTAGTGTCGCAGCAAAAACTTTGCCCGAGCTCATCGCCTTAGCAAAAAGCAAACCCGGAAAATTAAATTACGCATCGTCCGGAGCCGGTACTCCGTATCATATGGCCGGCGAACTTTTCAAAGCGATGGCGGGCGTTGATATCACACACATTCCCTATAAAACCAGTTCAGGTGCGCGCACCGATCTCTTGGGCGGGCAAGTTGACCTGATGTTTGATGCAGTCACCACAATGGCCGACCACGCCAAAGCCGGCACCGTGCGAGCCCTTGCTACTTCAGGCCTCAATCGTTCTGAAATTTTGCCCAATGTACCAACACTATCTGAGGCGGGCGTAACAGGATACGAAACAACCATTTGGCTCGGTCTAATGGCGCCAAAAAATACGCCAATCCAAATTGTTCATCGCTTAAATTCAGTGATGACTGCAATCGTGAAGCGCACGGATGTAAAAATGCAATGGAGTGAAAAAGGCGCTACCCCAATGACAATGTCACCCAGCAGCTTTCAAACATTTATCGAACAAGACGTTAAAAAATGGGCAACAATTATCGAACGCTCGGGTGCAAAGCCTGATTAATGAGTTCATCCCGGAGATCACATTGACTTTAAAGATACTGAGCGGGGGGGCTGCCGCCGCTGCCGTCAAAGGCATTCAAGATGCTTTTGAGAAAGAACATCACTGTGTCATCGAAGGGCGCTATAGCGCCGTCGGAGAAATGCGAGACGCATTGGTCACGGGCGAACCGTGCGATGTCGCCATTTTGACGCGCTCACTTGTCGAGGCATTCATCGCGTCTGGGCACGTTCGTGCTAATAGCGTCCAGTCTTTAGGTAAAGTACAAACCGGTATTGCCGCCAAATAAGGCACAAGCTACCCACTGGTCGACACGCCTGCTGCATTGTCTCAGGCATTTCGTCAGGCGCGCGCAATCTACTGCCCCGATACCAAAAAATCAACTGCCGGCATTCACTTTATGCAGGTGCTCGTTAAACTTGGGCTTGAACAAGAGGTCCAATCGCGCTTGCGCGAATTTTCAAATGGCGCAAGCGCAATGAAAGCGATGGCGCAATGCGATGAGCCCGGATTAATTGGTTGCACACAGGCCACTGAAATTAATTACACCGACGGCGTCGTATTGGTCGCCAATTTACCCAAAGAGTTTGAACTGGCAACCGACTACACGCTTGGCATCTGCACGCAATCAACCCAACCCGACTTAGCTCAAAAATTATGCGCTTGGTTAACGGGCTCGCGCTCAGAGGCGATTCGTCGTCAAGGTGGTTTTGAGTTTTGAACTACTCGAGCCGACCAATCTTTTGTACCAAGGTTTTCATTGCTTCTGCATCCGTTTGAACATAGGCTGAAAACGCTTCGGTGTCTTGGTATTGCATCACTGTCCCCGCAGCCAGCAAGGCCTTCTGGGTGGCCACATCATTTGCAGCAAATTTTGCAGCTTCGCGCAGCTGAGCCATAATCGCGTCAGAGACACCCACCGGCGCAAATAACCCCGCCCATTGTGCGTACACGATGGGCACGCCAAGCGAAGACAGGCTCGGCACCAGGGGCAGTGCGTCCAAAGTACCTGTGCCCCAATGTGCAAGCGCACGCAGCTTGCCGGCTTGAATCTGCTGAACGACGCTGGCTGGGCCCGTCGACAGCAAATCAACCTGACCACCCAACAGTGCGGCAACCGCAGGGCCTGCGCCGGTATATGGGACATGCAACATACTGGCATCCGTTGCCACCTTGAGCTGCTCAATCGGAATATGCATTGAGCCATAATTACCCGATGAGCCAAACGATACTTTTGCTGGGTTGGCTCTTACATAAGCAATCAAGTCAGAATAAGTTTGCCATGGGCTATCAGCCTTCACCACCAGCACCGTTGGATCCGCGGCAAAGCGTGCGATCGGCTTGAGTTGATTTAACTGATACATCGGCGCGCGAGCGAGTACGCGATCCGCCTCTGGAATCACCACAACAGACGACAAGGCAAACAGAAGGTGATACCCATTTGGTTCAGCTCGTGCCA
>JBAXLV010000581.1:0-2048 GCA_037134635.1 Alcaligenaceae bacterium | reverse complement strand
TGATAAAGAAGGCGTATTACCGCTCATGGGCACCATGCTCATTGACTCAACACCCCCCGCAATCATCACGTCGGCTTCGCCCACACGAATGCGATCGGCTGCCATCGCAACAGCGTTCAAACCAGACGAGCAAAAACGGTTAATCGTCATCCCGCCTACCGTATTTGGCAGACCCGCCAACAACAAGGCAATTCGAGCCACGTTAAAACCTTGTTGGGCTTCCGGCATAGCGCAGCCAACAATGACGTCTTCGATCGCTTGAGGATCGAGCCCCGGCACTTGCGACAGCAGGTTCTTCAGCGTCTGGGCAAATAAGTCATCTGGCCGGGTGAAGCGCAACGCACCACGTCCTGATTTGCCAACTGGCGCGCGCGTGGCCGCGACGATATAAGCGTCTTGAAGGTTTTTCATCAGTCACTTCCTTTTTAATCTTTCTCTTAATTACGAACAGGTTTGCCGGTTTGCAGCAAGCCCATGACGCGTTCGATTGACTTGGGATGGGCAATCAGTTCAATAAAGGCCTGACGCTCGAGTTTAAGCAGCCATTCTTCAGTGACTAAGGTGCCTGCTTCAACATCGCCCCCAGTAATAACGTCGATAATTTTTTTAGCGATAAAGCAGTCGTGCTCTGAGATAAAACCACCCTCGCGCATATTGACTAATTGCCCCATCACGGTTGCAGCCACCGAGCGACCCGCCACTGCAATCGGCGTTTGAACCGGAGGACGATAGCCCGCGTAATGCATCGCTTTAACTTGCGCCTGCGCTTGAGCCAGCAGCTCATACACGTTGGCGACAATAATGTCGTCAGCTTTTAAATAATCCATTTTGACGGCATCGTGTGCCGAAACCGATACCTTGGCCATCGCAGCATTTTCAAACGACGCCGTGATGAAGTTCAAGAAGTTTGCAGCCTGCGGCGCTTGCCCGATTTTTTCAACGCTACGCGCGGCGCGAATAGCAGCCTCTTTTAACCCACCGCCCGCAGGCAATAAGCCCACCCCGATTTCAACTAAACCAATATAGCTTTCAAGCGTCGCTACACGTTTAGCAGACTGCAGCACCAACTCGCAACCACCGCCCAGCGCGATGCCCGAGACTGCGCAGACAACGGGCACTTGTGCGTATTTGACCCGCATCATCGTGTCTTGAAATAACTGCACAAAGGGCTCAACCCCTTTAGGGCCACTCTTCATCACCAAAGGCAAAGCCGCCTCAAGATTTGCGCCCGCCGAGAATGGGCCACCGGGAGCACCCAATTGCAAAGAAGTCGGCTGCCAGATCACCACGCCCGCGTACTGTGCTTCAGCCAAAGTGATCGCCTGCTGGATTCCGTTTAAGACGTCTGAACTAAAGGTGTTCATCTTCGAGCGAAACGACACAATCAATACCTGTGGCTGCGCCGGGTCGATCCAGGCGCGAAGATCTGCGTTTTCAAAGATTGTCTGACCCGCACTGCGAGGATCTGCAGAACCATCCCCCAGCAAAGGCGCACGAAACACCTGCTTTTGATAAACCGGCAAATTCGATCGCGGCAAATACTTTTTTTGCTCGGCCGACCAAGAACCCTCAGGCGTGTGCACGGCTTGACGCTCGGCCACCGAGCCTTTAAATACCCAATCTGGTAAAGGCGCACGACAAAGTGCCTTACCTTGCTCGATATCTTCTTTCACCCAAGCTGCAATTTGACTCCAACCCGCAGCTTGCCAGTCTTCAAAAGGGCCGTGTTCCCAGCCATAACCCCAACGCATCGCAAAATCAATTTCTCGTGCTGACTCCGCGATCGACTCTAAATGCACTGCAATATAGTGAAAGATATCTCTAAAAATTGCCCATAAAAACTGCGCTTGTGGGTCGTCGGTTTCGCGCAGTAAGGCAAAACGTTCGGCGGCTGGTTTTTTAAGAATACGATCAACCATCGGTGCAATCGTTGCAGTCGAAGGCTCGTACTCTTTTGTTTCAGGGTTTAATACCAAAACCGCCTTACCTTCTTTTTTAAAGAAACCCGCCTTCGTTTTTTGTCCGAGCCGTCCCAGCGAAATCAACGA
>JBAXLV010000580.1:0-2050 GCA_037134635.1 Alcaligenaceae bacterium | reverse complement strand
GTCGATCAACAAAAGATCAAGTGAGTGGTAGTACCTTTTAAAGTCATCAAACGCTTTGCGCTGATAAGCCTTCACCACGTCTGATACATACTGATCCGCGTGTACATAACGTACACGAGCGCCTTTTCCTGCCGACAATAACGCGTTACCAATTGCATGGATCAGGTGCGTTTTACCGAGCCCAACGCCGCCATATAAAAATAAGGGGTTATATGACGTGCCGGGGTTTTCTGCCACTTGTAGCGCCGCAGCGCGTGCCAATTGATTGGCCTTGCCCGTCACGAAATTATCAAAGGTCAAATCAATGTTGAGCCGCGAGCGTTCGTCGGGCGGCTGGCCCGAAGAAAGCGACGCGCTCGAAACATTGATGTGCTCGCCTTGAGACGCTGGCTGTGTTGCGGTCGTTTGCGCTTCAACTAGTAGCGCATGGTGTGCGTTTAATGTGCCGGACGAATCAGAGCGCTGCGCGCTTGATGACGTGCGAGCTTGAGTGTCTGGCTCTGCGGCCGGTAACTCAAACAAAACTTGCACGGGTTTTTTGTACCAGTTCGTTGCAAAGGCTTCGATCTGTGTCGCGAAGTTTTTACGCACCCAGTCAAGCTTGAAGCGATTTGGCGCGGACAGGCGCAAGCACGCCTGTGTTTCATCGAAGGCGAGCGGTATCAACGGACGTATCCATGCGTTGATTTGCTGGGGAGGAAACTCCTGCTCTAGATGTAAGACGCAGGACTGCCAAAACTGATTCATGTGACTCGCTATGTAAACCCTGATTCTACCCTGTCAAGGCCAAGGTTATCCACAGGTTCGGATGAGATTTAAGCTTAGGTTTGACCTAAGCATTTGACTAATTTCAGTTTTTTTGATGAAATGGAGGGCTTTTCGGGATTACCCTAAACTTTTTCGCTCTTTGTTGGGCCATTTATCATGAAACGTACCTACCAGCCTTCCGTTACCCGCCGCAAGCGTACTCACGGCTTTCGCGTGCGCATGAAAACTCGTGGTGGCCGTGCGGTCATCAATGCTCGTCGTGCCAAAGGCCGTAAGCGTCTGGCCGTCTAAATAGCCAATTTGGCTTTTTTGGGCCTTGTGCCCACTTCTGACAAACCTGTTTTGATGCCGAGTGCCACGTTTCCAGCGGCGGCGCGCCTGCACCGTCCCTCTGAATTCACCGCGGCCTTATCGGGTCGCAGAGTGGCCCGTGGAGCTTATTTTGTCTTGACTGCACGGGTCAACGCTTCAACCGAACAAAGTCCGGCCGGCCCAGCCATTGCTCGGTTAGGGCTTATCATGGCAAAACGCTTTGCACAGCACGCCGTGACCCGCAATGCCCTCAAGCGCGTTGTTCGCGAAGCTTTTCGCTTACGGCGACTATCATTACCGCCAGCTGATTACGTCGTGCGTTTAAACAAACGAATTAATACTATTAGCTTAAGCGCCCTAAAACTCGAGGCCCGCGCTGAAGCAAACGCTCACTTTTTGAAGGCGGAGCAATGCTAAAGGCGCTACTCATCGGTCCGATTCGTGCCTATAAGTTCTTTTTAAGCCCTTGGCTCGGCCAAAGCTGCCGCTTCACCCCCACCTGTTCTAGTTATGCCATTGAGGCGATCGAAACCAAAGGTTCGATCAAAGGGACATGGCTTGCCCTCAAGCGTCTGGGCCGGTGTCACCCTTGGTGCAAGGGTGGATACGATCCCGTTGTGTCATCTTTCTCAGAAACAAATACTAAAAACATTGATCGCGGTACAACTTCACACCGCTGTCATCTTGATTAACGCTAAACTGCGAGCCTTCGCTCGTTAGCTTTTTTATAAATTTAGGCAAGAATGGATATCCGTCGCACCATCCTATTGATGATTTTTTCGTTTTCCCTGCTCATGCTGTGGAACAACTGGCAGGTTCATCAAGGCAATCCCCCTCTATTCGGTGCACCACCCGTTGCAACCAAGCCGACTGCAGCTGCCACTGATCCAAATGCCTCGGCAACTACTGCTGGGGTGCCAACTGCACCCTCGGCGGCAACGCCAACAAGCAGTGCCACTGCAACGGTGCC
>JBAXLV010000579.1:0-2051 GCA_037134635.1 Alcaligenaceae bacterium | reverse complement strand
AAAGGTCTGCGGATCTACCAGTTGCTCAATGCGTTCTCGCACGGTTAACTTGCCGTTGTCATGCTGTCGCTTGATCTTGTCTTCTCCACCCATATTGAGTGAAAGTTTTTTTCTAAGCGCTAACTCTTCTAGTTCGGGGGTCCAGCTCATTGTTTTGCTCTGTCCTAAATGAAAGATCACGTGCGATCGCCTGGATCAACGTCTTACTCAACTGAGGCGCCAGACTTTTTTACAACTTCTGCCCACTTCGTGGTCTCGGCTTGAATGAAGGCCGCAAATTCAGCCGTAGATTCAGGAGATGGCTCTGAACCAATCGCCAAAATCCGTGTTTGGACATCGGGGGTTTTAATAATTTCAACGACAGCCTGATTTAACTTTTGAATAATATCGGCTGGCGTACCCGCTGGTGCTAACAAACCAAACCACGACATCACCAAAAACCCTGTTAAACCACTTTCAGACACAGTCGGAATATCAGGCAGTTCGCGGTTACGCGTCGCTGCGGTCGTGGCAAGCCCTTTCAAATTGCCAGACTTGACCTGAGGCAAGACCGTCGGCATGTTGTCAAAGAGCATAGAAATCTGTCCGCCGATCAAGTCAGACACCGCAGGGGCGCTCCCTTTATAAGGGATATGCGTCATTTCCACGCCCGTCATTTGTTTAAAAAGTTCACCAGAGAGATGCAAGGTGGTGCCACTACCTGACGAACCGAAGGTCAGTTTGCCGGGGTTCGCTTTACCCCAGGCCACAAGCTCAGGCAGCGTGCTGTACGGAGCATTTTTATTCACCACCAGCAGATTCGGCACGTTGGCAATGCGGCTAATCGGCGCAAAGTCTTTAATCGCGTCGTAGGGCATATTTTTGTACAACGAGGTATTGATCGCATGCGTGCTAATTGTGCCGAGTAACAAGGTGTAGCCATCTGGGGCTGCCTTGGCCACGAGATCCGCCGCAATCGTACCCACGGCACCTGTGCGATTTTCCACGACCACTGGTTGCCCAAGACTCTCGGACATTTTCTGCCCATAGACCCGTGCGACAGTATCGGTCGCACTGCCCGCCGCGAAAGGCACAATCATACGAATGGGCCGTGTAGGATAGCCTTGAGCCTGAACCTGCCAAGCGAGCGCAGCACACAGATTCACGACAACACAAATCGCGATGGCGTACACCCGCGAAATGTTTAGCGTCTGTCGAAATCGTCTCGTACTTGAGAGGCGTCGATCTGGATTCATGTCTTGTGAAGCAGCACTCATTTTAGGCTCCGAGGAACTGAGGCTTAGCTCAGGATTAAAATTGTTATTCCACTATGTTCATACAAATTTCAGAATAGATCAATTTTTTTTATACAAATATTTCTTTCATTTTTAGTTTTTATTGCATATTATTTATAACAACAAACAAAATTCAAGACACCCTGTTGCGAAATTCAAATTTCATTCTGATGTTTTTAAATTTCATTTTAATGATTCGTGAAAAATCCTGATCGTTTTTGCGCTATCCGCTTCGTCACTCGCTTTGGCTACGCCATCCCTTGGTTGGGTGCGCTTTCAATCTTGCTCACAGGTTTCTGGCTGGCTTATCGGTTCGACGCCAGCAGCTGGGCATACCTTGCCGTCCCGACTGCACTACTGACCTACTCCCTACTGCGCCTAATGGTTGAAGTGGTTGACCTTGTTGCAGAAACGCTCTTGCCGCGATAACAATGACCGACGACATCATCCGTCGCTATACCTGTGACCTTGCCGTCGTTGGCGCTGGGCTCGCTGGGCTGGCCAGCGCGTTGCGAGCAACTGAACTGGGGCTGCGCGTCCTTGTCTTTGAAAAGAATACTGAAGACCAATACCTGTGTAATTCAAGGCTGACGGGCGGAATTTTTCATCTCGCGCTAAGTAGCATTGAAGATCCTGCGCAAGTAATTGCCTCACGTATACAGGCGGTAACAGACAACACCGCAAATCCAGAGCTCTCTCAGGTCGTTGCTCAAGATGCCTTGCGCCTGATTCGATGGCTTGAACAGCAAGGCATACGCTTCATGCGGTCTGGTCCAG
>JBAXLV010000578.1:0-2053 GCA_037134635.1 Alcaligenaceae bacterium | reverse complement strand
TGTTCACCACTGCGTTCATTACAAATATTCATGCGCAGTTGGTGTTTGATACGCTCTATGCCTTAGACGCACAATACAACGTATTTCCTCAGATGGCGGCTGGCCATGTCGTTGAGAACAACGGCCTGCTCTGGAAGATTACCCTGCGGGATGGCTTGAAGTTTCACGACGGCTCATCTGTGCGTGCGGCCGATGTTCGCGCCAGTTTAGTGCGCTGGGCCAAGCGTGATTTGATGGGCGCATCTTTAATGCAAGCCACTGAATCCCTGACGGTACTTGATGATAAAACGATTCAATTCAAACTATCGAAACCGTTTCCGTTGATTTTGCAGGCGCTGGCGCGTCAGCAGGGAAGTATGGCCGCCATTATGCCCGAGCGTTTGGCAAGCGGCCCTGAAAGTACGCCGGTTAAAGAGATGGTGGGCAGTGGCCCTTTAAAATTTATGGCGGATCAGTGGGTTTCGGGTTCGCAAATTATCTACGATAAGTTTCAAGACTACATCCCACGCACGGATAGTTTCGCACCGTCGTTTACGGCAGGGTCAAAAATTGTTCATGTGGATCAAGTGAGATGGATGATTGTGCCGGATCGTGCGACTGCAATTGCGGCCCTGCAAACAGGAGAAATCGACGGTATTGAAACGATCGATAACGATTTTTTGCCAATACTGCGTAAAGATCCAACGATTACTTTAGTCAAGCGCACCTTACCTGCGATTTCGGTGCTACGTTTCAATCACTTGCATCCACCGTTTAATAATCCTTTGATGCGTCAGGCGATTTTGTCTGTGATCGATCAAACTGAATATATGACGGCAGTCAATGGCGGAGACTTTCCGGAATATTGGAGCGATCGGTGCGGCGTCTTTGTGCCAGGTTCGCCCTTAGACAGTGATGCCGGCATGGAAAAGCTCAAGGGCAAGCGTGATTTGAATCGTGCGCGCGCCCTGATTAAAGAGGCAGGATATAAAGGCGAGGCGATTGTGATGTTGGATCCGGTTGATTTTCCGGCCCACCATGCGGCGGCCTTAGTGACTGCGGATTTGTTTAAACGGCTTGGGATTAAAGTTGATCTGATCTCGATGGACTGGGGGACTGCGGTTCAACGTCGCAATAGTCAAGAGCCACCCAGTGCGGGCGGCTGGCATGTGTCGTTTACCGCGATTACGGGGCCAAACAATCTTGATCCTGCCGGTCATCTGGCCCTGCGTGGAAACGGTAAACAAGCCTGGTTCGGTTGGCCCACAAGCGAACGGCTTGAGCAACTTCGTTTAGCCTGGTTTGAAGCCCCCGACCTTGATGCTCAAAAAAAGATTGCCCGTGACATTCAATTGCAGGTGTTTGAAGATGTGCCTTATATTCCGCTCGGTGCGGTGTATGGTGTGACGGCGTTGCGCAAACAATGGCGTGACTTTCAGCCCGAGATGCCTTTGTTTTACACCTTTCGCAAAGCCTAATTTCGTGAGAAATCCCTAATGAAAAAATCTAATCCCCGTGTTGCGATCGTCGGTTTCGTACTTGAATCAAATCGTTTTGCGCCTTTATCGGTGCGTGAAGATTTTGAAAAAAGCTGCTGGGAAGAGGGTGCGCGGATTAGCGAACTGGCACGCCAAGCCAGTCACCTGCCCGGCGAGATTCGTGGATTTTATGAGCGGATGGACACTTATGGAGACTGGACACCTGTTCCGTTGATTGTCGTCGGTGCGCCACCGGGTGGCCCGACCAGCGATGAGGTTTGGGCAGAGTTTATGCAAAAGGCTCAAGCGTCTTTGAGCGCCGCACTGCCTGTTGATGCTGTATATGTTTGCAATCATGGCGCCTCGACTGCCGACCACGAAGACGATACTGAAGGCGTCATGATGACCATGATTCGTGACCTGGTCGGCCCTGATATCCCAGTCATCGCAACACACGATCTACATTGTAATGTTTCGCCTCAGACTGTTGATGCCTTAGACGCTTTGGTCGCGTATCGCACCAATCCACACGTCGATCAACGCGAGCGTGGCGCCGAAGCCGCCGACCTGTTGAACGAAATATTTGGCGGTATGAA
>JBAXLV010000577.1:0-2055 GCA_037134635.1 Alcaligenaceae bacterium | reverse complement strand
TTCCCACACCTCTTCAAATCCCATGAGCTTGGTCAGATCAGTGAAGTCGTACAGATCAACTGCGTTGCCAGTTGATGAGCCCGTACTTTTGAACTGCTGGTACACCTTAGTCATTGCCTGAAGGCCTGCTAAAAGAGCGGTCACCGGAAAAATCGCCAGCTTGAAGCCCAGTGCTTCGAGGTCGGCTTTACTTAAGACAGGCGTGCGACCTTTTTCAACCATATTGGCCAAGAGCGGTAAGTCAAACGAGGCGCCGATCTTTCGCATTTCTTCTTCTGTTTCGGGCGATTCAACAAATAAAATATCGGCACCGGCCTTGGCATAGGCTTCCGCGCGCCGAAGGGCCTCATCTAGGCCGAGGGTGGTGCGTGAGTCAGTGCGCGCAATAATCAAGAAGTCTTTGGATTGACGCGCCTCGACCGCTACTTTAATCTTTTTGACCATATCGGCCGTCGGAATTACGCGTCGCCCGGGCGTGTGTCCGCATTTTTTTGGAAACTCTTGATCTTCGAGCTGAATTGCCGAGGCGCCAGCGAGCTCGTAACCCTGAACGGTGTGTCGTACGTTTAGTAGACCACCGTAACCGGTATCGCCGTCAGCGATTAAAGGGGTGCGAGCCATTTTGGCCATGGCACCAACCCGACCCACCATGTCGCTGTAGGTTGCCAGGCCAGCATCCGGTAAGCCCAGATGCGACGCAACGGCACCAAAACCGGTCATGTACAAGGCGTCAAAGCCAAAACTGTCTGCCAGTCGCAACGAGACCATATCGTAGACCCCCGGTGCGGTCACGAGCCCTGGTTGTTTCAGGCGGGTGTGGAGTTGTGCAGGCTTACTGTTTGACATGGTCCGAAGTCCCTAATAAAAATGAGTGCTTATCGTAGCAGGTCATGCCCCCGGGCAGATAAACACTTGACGCGGTGCAGCGCTCGCGCCACACTCGGTGCTTGACGTTGCGAAGCCTGTATTTAAAAGTGATTCTTATTTACAAAAAGGTGCCCAGATGAACGACTTGAGTATGCCTGAAGCAATGAGCCAGGCAGCAATCACTGCCCAAAGTGCAAACCCTGGCTACCAAGCTCGTTTACGTAGTCGGCGTGGTGAGCTTCGTGGCCATACGGCCGGCGTTGCGCCGGGTAATGTGCAAGGTAACTTGATGGTCTTGCCTCAGGCCCTTGCCAGTGATTTCTTACTATTTTGCCAACGCAATCCACGGCCATGCCCAATTCTGGCCGTGTCAGAGCCGGGTAATCCCATGCTGCCGAGCTTGGGCGAAGACGTCGATATTCGGTACGACATACCGCGCTATCGTGTGTACAAAGACGGCGTGCTCGTGGATGAGCCCTACGATATTGCGAGTCAGTGGCGCGATGATCTTGTGAGTTTTGTGTTGGGCTGTTCTTTTTCGTTTGAGCAGGCCTTGCTTGAAGCGGGAATTCCGCTGCGTCATATTCAAGAGCAGCGCACTGTGCCCATGTATCGCACGAATATTGCGACGACACCTGCGGGTGTCTTTCATGGTCCGATGGTCGTGTCGATGCGGCCAATGCGTCCAGCCGATATCGTGCGCGCGGTGCAAGTCACTTCGCGTTTTCCAAGCGTGCATGGTGCGCCGGTGCACATTGGGTTGCCGCACTTAATTGGCATTCAAGATATCAACAAGCCGGATTTCGGCGAGTCTGTGACAATCAACGACGATGAAATGCCCGTCTTTTGGGCTTGCGGCGTCACGCCTCAGTCTGTCGCGATGGCGATGAAGCCCGCGTTTTGTTTAACGCATGCGCCGGGTTCGATGTTAGTTACTGATTTAAACAACAACAGTTTGGCGAGTTTTTAATTTTTTTGTTTCACTGATGCCATATATTTTAGGAGCTTGTGAATGAGAGTTTTAAATCGATCTATGCTTGTCGTGGCCTTATTTGCCGCCTTACAAATGACCGGTGTGTCAGCCCAGACGGCTGCTTCGGGTCCTAAGATTGCAGTGCAGGCGATTACGCAGACTACGCCGAATATTCCCCAGTACACGCAGGTTGATCAGCCGATGTTACGAGATGG
>JBAXLV010000576.1:0-2062 GCA_037134635.1 Alcaligenaceae bacterium | reverse complement strand
AACACGTCCGCGGTTGTTTTAGTCAATGCGGACAGCGTGGCGCTCTCGCGACTGCTCGACAATCTGATTAGCAACGCACTGCATCACGGTGCGCCACCGGTCGAGGTCACACTCAGCGCCACAGACGACTGGACGTTACTCACCGTGAGCGATCACGGTCCAGGCATTGCGCCTGCAAAACGAACCGAGGCGCTCAAACCGTTTGTGCGGCTTGACGAGGCCCGTACTCGAACAGGCAACGTTGGTTTAGGATTAGCGCTTGCCGAAGCCATCGCCCAAGCCCATGGCGGCACACTGAGCTTAGATCAAGCCTCGCATGGAGGTTTAGAAGTTAACGTTCGTTTACCCCGCCTCGTCGCCTAAACTGCAAAGTACGTTTAGCCGCGGGTTGGCGCAGACCAAGAAACAGCTACGGTGCCCGCCCAAACAAGTCTCGATACGTCACAAGATTAAAAATGACCATAATCGGCAACACAACCAACGTTGCCACCAACACAAGCTGCAAAGAACCTTCAGCGGCGGCAGCATCCCATAAGGTGAGCTGATCCAGCACGACAAAGGGAAACATACTGTAGGTCAAACCACTGAGTAACGCGATAAAGACGATCAGACACAAAACAAAAGGCACCCAGGCCAAGTGGCGATAACGGGGTTGAATCACTCGCGTCAGACTCATGTCGATGCCCACAAAACAAACGAGCATCAACAGCCAGACCGGAGCGGCCATGACAAGGTTTGTCGCGCTGCTCCATTTATAAAAAATAGCTGGATTCGCCAACCCAAGCGCGATGGAGATCGCCACCATTCCGGCAGCGGCCCAGCGAATGGCATGACGCGCCCATTGCGCGGCAAAAAGCTGCAAGGCACCCTCTAACCGCATGACCAACCAACTGGCGCCAAGCAAGGCGTAGGCTGCGATTGCAGACAGACCAACAAAAGCGATAAACCAATAGGCAGGTGCTTCTTGCTTGGCCCCCAGTACAAGCTGGGCAATCAAGGCGCCATGCCCCAGTGCCGTCATCAAGGATGCGAGCCAGAATAAGGCAATCCAACGACCCCGTTTATCTGTGGGCGCGCAAATGCGAAACTCAAAGGCAACACTACGCAACATCACCCCTAGCACCGTCATTGACATCGGCACATACAACTCACCCAGGACAACGCCCCAGGCTAAGGGAAACGCGGTTAAAAAGAGCCCAAGCGCCAAGAGCCACCAAAATCCATTTGCCTCCCGCCAGGGACTCAAAATCACCATCAGCCGTGGACGAGATTGTTCGGGCGCCAAAAGCACTAGCACTCCGACGCCAATATCAAAACCATCAAAAAGCGCCCCGCCCACAATCAGCATAAATAGCAAGGCCATCATGAGCAACGGCATCCAGAAGGCGGGCGTGCTCACGCTTAAACCCAAAGAGGCTGCCAGCGCGTCAATCATGGTCTCAGCCCAGGCTGCCGCACGGGCACCACGCCAAAGCGGGCTGCGTGCCACATCATTTGAATAAAACCAGTAAACATCACTGCGTAGCACGCAACAGCTAACGCCAACACCCAGGCAAGGGTCGTGGGTGCCGCTGCGACCAACGCGTCTTGTTGCAACAAGGCGCCCGACACCAAATAAGGCGAACATCCAAGATCTGAGAGGTTCCAGTTCAACAGCCAGGTCAAAGCACCCAAACCGACCGCCCAAACCTGTATGCGCAATACCCATTTCGGATGCCGGGAAGGCTCAAACCCGTTACGCATCACCACGAATCCCGTCAATAGCATCAACATACTCAACACCATACCCGCCAGCAGTGCAGCGCGTAAAAGCCAAAACAAAAGAGCAACGGGCGGCAACACCTCGCCCGCTAAATCCAGACCAAAGAAACTTGCATTGGCCTGTCGACCGAGCCAACGCGCGGCGCTCAACTCAGATCCCCAGATGACACCCGTCGAACGCGCCTGAATATTCAATGAACCCAGCCATATCCAAGCGGGGGGTGCCGAGCTTTGCCAATAACCAACCTGCGCTGCTGCGACCGCCGGTTGGTACCGCGCGACCATCCTGGCATTACCGTCC
>JBAXLV010000575.1:0-2063 GCA_037134635.1 Alcaligenaceae bacterium | reverse complement strand
TTCGTTATGATTGAATTGAATATTAACGAGGATCCGCCACCCGTGCGAGCGGTGGGCGTACGCTTTGGTAATCTCTAGGCTATGCGTCGGTTGAACCGGCTTTACATTAGGATATAGCGCGCCATGACTCTACCTTATCAACAATTGCCCAACGTGCAGGCTGCCCAAGGGTTTTCTCATTTTGAAGGGATTCAAGTCCTGGATCTCAGCACCTCGGTCGCGGGGCCTTACGCCACCCAATTACTGGCTGATTTTGGTGCCTCCGTCCTCAAAATTGAAAAGCCTGGCACAGGCGATGATGCCCGGCAATGGGGCCCACCCTTTTTAAATGGTGCCTCGCTTTGGTTTTTAAGCGTCAATCGCAACAAACACAGTATGGCGCTTGATATCAGCAAGCCCGAAGGCCTCGAGATCTTAATGTCTTTGCTTGAGACAACTGACGTGCTGGTGTTGAATATGACGCCTCGCGTGCAAGAAAAACTGGGCCTTGATTTTGCGAAACTACAGGCGCGCTTTCCGCGCCTAATCCATGCCAGCCTCACCGGCTTTGGCCTGACCGGTAACCGCAGTGATCACCCCTGCTATGACCTGAATGCCGAAGGGTATTCGGGCATCATGGACCTGACCGGCGAAAGCGAGAGCGATCCTCAAAAGGTCGGCACACCCGCGGCCGACATGCTGGCAGGGCAAGACCTCGCCATGGCGGCGATGGCGGCCATCCATGGTCGCGCACGCACGGGCAAAGGTTCAAGTATCGATATCTCAATGCTCTCAACTATGACCAGATTTACTGCGCCACGCGTTGTCGCCTACCTGGGCTCTGACGAAGTGCCTCGGCGCTCGGGGGGCAAAGACTCGGTGATTGCAATTTATCAAGTGTTTAATACCGCCGATGCCCAACTCTCGCTAGGCCTGGGCAACGATGCCATCTGGTCTCGCTTTTGGAAAGCGGTCGGCGATCCGACCTTTGCTGAAAAACCTGAATATGCAGGCAACGCCGGTCGACGTGCACATCGCCCCGCGATCGTGGCCCGCATCACCGAAGTGCTTGCCACCAAGCCGCGCGATGAATGGTTGGCGCTATTTGCCAAAAACCGCATTCCGGCCGGCCCAATCAATCGGGTCGACGAGGTGACAAAAGATCAAGATCTCTTAGCTAAAGAATTTTTTTATCAAAGCGAGTCTGGCTATGGCGCCGTACCACAGGTGGGGCTCGGCATTACCATCGATGGCAAGCACCATGTGCACCGCAAAGCCCCGCCAACGCTAGGCGAAGACACCCAAACTGTCTTGCGTGATCGCCTAAACATGACGCCCGCTGATATTGCAAAGCTACAACAGAGTGGCATTGTGAATGAGTGACGCCGCCCTTATACAATAGCGGCTGTACCGCGCTAGTAAACTAACAAGAATATGCTGATCCAAAAATAAAGAGACGCTTCATGAAGTACGACGAAATTTTAGGTTCCCGGCCATGATGCTAACGCTTCACGATCCTCAAAAAACGCGCGAAAACTACGCGTCGGGCGCTTGGAACGCCGACACGATGTTTGGTTTGCTGCAACAGCACGCTCAGGCACGCCCTCAAAGTATTGCGCTTCGGGATTTATTCACGACGATGACTTGGTCGCAAGTCTTAGCCGCGGTTGAACAGGTTGCAACAAATCTACACCATGCAGGCTTAAGCGCCGGCGATCGGGTGGCCATCTGGCTACCAAGCCGCGTTGAAAGCGTGATTGTGTTCATGGCTTGTTCGCGCAATGGCTATGTATGCTGCCCTTCGCTTCATCAAAGCTACACCTCGAGTGAAATCGTCACCTTACTCAAGCGTATTCGTTGCAAAGCATTTTTTACCACGCCGGGCTATGGCTCCGATGCAGCTACTTCGCCGATCACCACGTTGCTAGGTGAAGTGCCCACCTTGATGCGCACTTTTCTACACGGTGCGACCTATGCCGACGCGACGCAAACGCTTGTGCATCAAACACCCACTGCTTCAGCCGCACCGCTCGACTTGCCCCCAGCCGCCACCAATCCCGACAAGATTGTTTATCTGGCCTTCA
>JBAXLV010000574.1:0-2070 GCA_037134635.1 Alcaligenaceae bacterium | reverse complement strand
CTCGGTACTCGACAACGTTCTTTTAGGTATTGCGCACAAACATTCATACATGCAAGACTTTTCGACCTGGCTCTCAGGTGGCGAGCTTGAGGGCGATGAGCGCAAAGAGGCGTTCGCGATCTTAGAATTTTTTGGCCTTGCACAATTTGCAGAACGGCTACCGACGCAACTGCCCTATGGCCATCGCAAGCTCATTGAATTAGCACGGGCCATTGCGCAACGTCCTAAAATGCTCTTGTTAGACGAGCCCATCGCAGGCATGAATACGCAAGAAGCAAAAGCGATCGCTCAAGTCATTATCAAACTGCGCGATCACGGCATCACAATCGTACTGGTTGAACACAATATGGAATTCGTGATGTCGGTCTGCGATACGGTCAGTGTGCTGAACTTTGGCAAACTGATTGCGTGCGGCACACCGGCAGAAATTCAGAACAATCCAGAAGTGATTCAAGCCTATCTGGGTACAGGGGCGAAAAAATGATTCACGCCAAAAACCTCTGCGCCAACATTGGCGCAAATCAAGTACTAAGAGACATCAGTCTTGATTTAGCACCCGGCGAGATGCTTGCGGTCATTGGTGCGAATGGAGCGGGCAAAACATCGCTATTGCGTGCCTTGTCTGGCTTATTGCCACTTGAATCAGGTGAAGTTTCTTTTAACGGTCAGGTCACAGCAAAAATCGCAGCGCACCAACTGGCACGCGCAGGCCTCATCCACGTGCCCCAAGGTCGTCAGATTATCCCAGGCCTATCGGTACGCGACAACCTGACCATAGGGGCCACCAACATCGGCCTAAGTCAAAGTGTGATTGCACAACGGATGCAAGAGCAATGGCAACGGTTTCCGGTCTTAGAGCAACGTCAAAAAATCTCAGGTAGCTCGTTATCGGGTGGCGAGCAACAGATGCTGGCGATTGCACGTGGCTTAATGATGCAACCCAAGGTGTTGATGCTAGACGAGCCCTCACTCGGCTTAGCCCCACAGATTGTGCAGTTAATTATGACGACATTACGCGGTCTGGCTGATCAGGGTTTGGCGATTTTGCTCGTTGAGCAAGTTGCCATGCTTGCGCTTGAATACGCGGATCGGGCGCTAGTCTTACGCAATGGCGCTTGCGTCATGCAGGGTGATGCCAAAGAACTGTTGAACAGCCGCGAGTTGGTCAATAGCTATTTGTCGTAAGTTGCCAACGTCAGTCGTAATACTCAACGCCTTTGCGCAATCCCCGTCCTTGCTGATCATCGTGACCAAACAATACTGTCACACCAGATGCCTCGATTTTACGAATCTCGCTCATTGAGCGGCTTGAGTGCTCGGGACTCCAGGTATTGCGCGGATTAATATCTAGATCTAAGTTTGCACGAAGCGCAACCGCGTCAGACGCCAACAAAAAAGAGCCTGACCGATCCAGTCCAACCAAGGCCGTTGTCATCCCCGGGGTGTGGCCAGGCATCGGCACCAACACAATTCGACCATCGTTAAACAGATCGCGCTGCTCGGTGATCGTTTCGATCGGCAGGTTATGCTTCCAATCCACCGCGAGGTAACCCATTTTTTCAGCCTCGGCTTCGCTTGCAGCCTCGAGTTCTTTGGCGTGACAAATCACTGTCGCCTTTTTAAAGAACTCGTTACAGCCACAGTGATCAGAGTGAAAGTGTGAATTCACGACGACGTCAATATCACCAGGCTGCAAACCAACCTGGGCGAGCTGATCCAGTAAATTTTCTTCTGGTTTTGAAATCGGCACAATCGCCTTCGCAATCGAGCCCCAACGGCCTGCTGCATCCGTCGTGGTTGACGGATGGCATCCCGTATCAAACAAGACATTACCTTCGGGGTGGCGCAATAAATAACAATTTACGGGTAAGTCGATCAGCTCTTGCCGATCAGCGTCAGGCATATAAATACTTTTACGCAGGCGTAGGCGACCACCCGAGAGAATGTGCATTTTCATTATTCAACAACCTCAATGCTCAACAATACCCAAGCCAGGTACGCGCAACAACTCAGCCGCGTTGAGCAACGACTGCGGCACAGGCACCGCCTTGTTTGTCGCCAAATCAACAT
>JBAXLV010000573.1:0-2070 GCA_037134635.1 Alcaligenaceae bacterium | reverse complement strand
GCCGAGGGAAACTCTGCGCGCGACTCTGTATAAGAAAATAAAAAAAATAGCGCCGCAACAAAAGCGCTAAGTCGCATACACATTATGTATCGTCCTTGCACAACAGACTGCTGTTTGAACGACACCGATCACCACCGAGCTGTTCTTACAGCTTGTAGGCCTGACGCGCGATGAGCTTCCAGTCACCGCCTTCAAGACGAAATACATAAATAACGTCAAGCTCAACATGGGCGGGCTTACCACCCGTGTTGGTATCGCCCGACAAATGATTACGCACAATCGCGACGTCGCCCATCAAGGTCATTTTTTGATTGGTAATATCGATTTTGACAAAGACCGAACGGCGCTCAACGATAGCAGACACAAACTCAGCTTTTGTCTCAAGACGCCCATTTGAATGCCCGTAGCTTAATTGCGCGCCTGTGATCGCATTCAATTTCTGTGCATCACCAGAAATAATCGCTGCGTTCAACGCATCCATTGCCTTGGCCACATCGGCTTCAGTCGCAGGTTGTGCAAAGGCGCTCGCGCAGAAAAAACTAAAACAAGCTAAAAATTGAAAGAAACGGGTCATGGCGGTCTCCGGTAAGAATATTTTGATTTTTGATACCCTATTTATAGTCGAAAAACCCCTTTTGGGGACAGGATTTTCAGCAACCCAAGCAGTCCTTATTGTTGAACCAAGAAAATATGTAACCGATTTCGTTACAAAAAACCTCAGGAATGAGCCACGAAAACGTGTCTTTGCTCATTGTTCGCAAGAGCCCAACTCTGTATGATCGACCCATGGAAAAACGCGTCACAATCTTAGAAGTCTTAGCCGAACAAAATCAAAAATCGATTGATCGCCTTGATCGCTCGATCGATCGTCTCGATCGCTCGATTGCGGATCTGCGTGCTGATGTCGATCGAAAATTTACCTGGCTGATTGGCGCTCAGGTTGGCAGCCTGCTTACAATTATTGGTTTTATGGCCAAGTTAGCGCATTTCTTTTAAACGTAGCCCCATGGAAAAACGCGTCACAATCTTAGAAGTGCTTACCGAGCAAAATCAAAAATCAATCGATCGCCTTGATCGTTCGATTGCTGATCTGCGCGCAGACATGAATTACCGATTCACTGAAGTCGATCGCAAGTTTACGTGGCTGATCGGGATGCAATTCACCACATTTATTGCCATCATCGGCATCTTTGCCAAACTCGTGAATATTTTCTAAGCAGGCCTTGGCGCGCCCAGGCCCCTCGCTTTATTCCCTAGGCTGAAAAATTTAATTTCAAACCCGGCCGATCCCATTTCATTGAAACAAGCTTTCCGCTCGACGAAACCGTAATGTAGGCGGTCTTTAAATCCGGGCCACCAAAACAAATGTTGGTCACATAACCATCTGGGATCGGCACCACACGCACAAGCTTACCCACAGGCGATACTACGGTAATCGTACCCGTCACCAAGGTTGCAACGCAGATGTTGCCCTCTGCATCAATGCCCATGCTATCAAGGCGATCGTAGTGCGTGAACTCATACACTAAACGTCCGCCATGAGGTGATGGTGCAGGCTGCCTCGCAACCTTACCCGGCGCGACAATATCAAAGGCCCAGATGCGTGCTGTTTCGGTCTCAGCGATATAAATCACCTTTCCATCGGGCGACATTCCAATGCCATTGGGTGCGCTGATTGGATACACCACTTCGGTAACCGACTTGCCATCGATTGACGCGTAATAAATACCACCGTGGGCACGTGTACGGTCATACTTCTTGCCAAAGTCGGTAAAGTACATGCAGCCTAGCGTGTCGAAGACCAGATCATTGGGCGCCGAGAGTTTATGCTCACCGCAGTGGGTATAGAGTTTCTGTACGATACCCGTTGAAAGATCTAAACGGTCAATCGAGCCGCCTTGATAATCAGCAGAGGGCCCAGTCGAAGCAAAGTGATTGGGTGGATACGAATTGCCGCCGTTATTACAAATATAGATCGCGCCATCGGGCCCACGCGCCAAGCCGTTTGGGCCACCCGGACAAGCAATCATATCCACGCGACCATCAGGATAAATTCGTTGAATGCGTTGA
>JBAXLV010000572.1:0-2075 GCA_037134635.1 Alcaligenaceae bacterium | reverse complement strand
GGTCAAGATCGGCTTTAAAGAAATCGAAGTCGGGTTTCCGTCGGCGTCACAAACCGACTTTGATTTTGTGCGCAAACTGGTCGACGACAAGCTGATTCCTGACGATGTCACCATCATCGCTTTAACGCAGGCGCGTCCAGAGCTGATTGAGCGCACCGTCGAATCGGCTGCCGGCGCCAAGCGCGCCATGATTCATCTCTACAACGCATGCGCACCTGGCTTTCGCCGTATCGTTTTCAACATGAACCGCCAAGAAGTTAAACAAGTAGCCGTCGAAGGTACGCAGTGCGTGATGGATTGCATGGCCAAACATCCCGAAACACAGTGGCTGTACGAATATTCGCCCGAGGTCTTCAGCACCACTGAGCCCGACTTCGCGCTTGAGGTGTGCAACGCAGTCACTGCCCTGTACAAACCGACGCCTCAGAAAAAAATTATCTATAACTTGCCTGCAACCATCGAGGCCACCACCCCAAACATGTATGCCGATCAAATCGAATACATGCATAACAATCTGAACCAGCGCGATTCAATCATTGTCAGTTTGCATCCGCATAACGACCGCGGCACCGCCGTTGCAGCGGCTGAATTAGGGCTCATGGCCGGCGCAGATCGTGTCGAGGGCTGTTTGTTTGGCAACGGCGAGCGCACAGGTAACGTCGACTTGGTTACCCTTGCCTTAAATCTTTACACGCAAGGCATTCACCCCGGTCTTGATTTTTCAGATATCGACGAAGTGCGTCGCTGTGTTGAGTTTTGCAATCAATTGCCCGTGCACCCACGTCATCCGTATGCCGGTGACTTGGTGTTTACGGCCTTCTCGGGCTCACATCAAGATGCCATCAAAAAAGGCTTCGCCGTACAAAAAGCCGATGCCATTTGGGAAGTCCCTTACTTGCCGATCGACCCCGCTGATTTGGGTCGCAGCTACGATGCCGTGATTCGCGTCAACAGCCAATCGGGTAAAGGTGGTGTGTCGTACCTGCTTGAACAAGAGCATGGTTTGGCCTTGCCCCGTCGTTTGCAAATTGAGTTTAGTCGCGCCATTCAACGCGTCACCGATGAAACCGGTCGCGAGGTCACCGCTGAAGCGGTCTACTCAATTTTTAATACCGAGTATCTGACGCAGACTGAGCCCTGGAAACTGATCAAGCACAGCATTACGGGCGACCCCAGTGCGGCCGAAGGTAAGCACTTTACGATCGAGGCTGAGTTCGAGGTCGAGGGTGTACGTCGCGTTCTTAAAGGCGCGGGCGATGGTGCGATTTCTGCGTTCGTAGATTGCCTGGGCATCCCCGTGCGCATCATGGATTATCACGAGCACGCCATTGGCACCGGCACCGACACACGCGCCGCCTGCTATGTTGAAGCACGCGTGGGCGATAGCCCAACGGGCTTTGGGGTCGGAATCGATCGCGATATCGTCACGGCTTCGTTCAAGGCAGTGTTAAGCGGTTTAAACCGGCATATCAAAGCAAACTAAGTCGATCTCGTTTTCACTGAATAACTCGCGAACATGTACAAACTCATCAGCGCCACGCCTAGCCCGTATGCACGCAAAGTCAGAATCCAACTTGCAGAAAAAGGGATTCCGTTCAAGCTCATCACTGAAGTGCCCTGGAACACCGACACCCAAACGCCTCTTTACAATCCACTTGAGAAGCTCCCAGTTTTAATCTGCGAAGATGGCTCAAGCGTGTTTGAATCGCGCTACATCAACGAGTGGATCGAATACAAACATCCAACCCCGCCACTGTTTCCAAAAGATGTCGATGGGATTTTGGCCGTCAAGCGTTTTGAGGTCATCGTCGATGGTGCCTGTGACGCGCTGGTGCTCATGTTCTTTGAAATTGCGCGAGATAAAGACAAACAAAGTCAGCCCTGGTTTGAGCGTCAACAACGCAAGGTAGACGGCGCCTTAAGATATCTATCAGAGTCGATTGGTACCAAAGAATTTTGTCACGCAAACACCTTTAGCCTGGCCGACATTGCAGCCGGAACGCTCTTGCGGTATCTAACGGTACGGTGGCCGGCTAAACCGTGGCGCGACCAATATCCCAACTTAGCCGCCTACT
>JBAXLV010000571.1:0-2077 GCA_037134635.1 Alcaligenaceae bacterium | reverse complement strand
GGCGAGTCTTAGGATAACGCTTGGATCATTAATCAACAACTCAAAGGGTTGGCAGTAGCGTTCAAATTTCGGTTCGCTACCGATTGCGATGATTTTTTCGGCCGTAAATTTCACCTTACAACCAAGATACGAGACCGAGACAATATCGTATTGTTTAACATCGATCACAGTACTGAGCCCAACAGACCAGTTGGGGTTATAAGAGTCGCCAAGAATTAAGACCACGGGCTTGCTTGATTGGCTGGGCTCGCCTCCAACGTAGTTTCGGTAGCTAGCGACTAGATTAGCTTCGATGCTATGCGCTTCAGAGGTATACAACGCGTCAGCCCGCTGCACGTTTTTTCGAAATGGGAAGCCTTTTTCATAAAAAGTACCCAAGCCCACCCCGCCTAGTGCGATCATGCACATAACGAGAAGGGAAATCTTTAGGCCACCGCGCTTACCAAAACGAATCGGCCGCTCGATCAACCTGTAGGTTAGCCACGCCAGCGTAATCGAAAGGACGATCAGCCCGATACGAATAGAGACGCTGGGTGGGCCTGCCTCTAAAATCCAGGTGAAACTAAGAAGCGGCCAGTGCCATAAATAAAGCGGGTAACTGATCAGGCCGAACCACACTAAAACCTTGTTAGATAAGATCTTTGTATTGAACCATGCAAGGGGCCCAGCGGCCACGATCAAGGCGGTACCCAACACGGGTATCAGCGCCCACTTACCCGGAAACTGAAGGTCTCGGTTAATGCGGATCAGACCGTAGAGCAAGAGAATAAAGCCTATGCAAGAAAGAACATTGGCCATGCGTGTACGAATACGAGCTTGGTCAACCACAGTTTCGGAGCGTCTGCGCCATTTGCCCAACAATATTGCAACGTCGGCTAAGCCCTCTTTTTTATACAACGCACACCACGCTAAGCCGCTGCCAATCAGCAGCTCCCAAATCCGCGTTTGGGGAGAGTAGAACGTTGCAGTAGCGTCACTTTTCATTCCAGTGATGTTCAGATAAAACGATAGGGCGGCTAGGATCACTATTAACGCAAAAAGTGAAAATCTTAACTTTGATGCCCCCCACAACAGCAACGGCCACACAATGTAGAACTGCTCTTCAATGCCTAGGCTCCACAAATGAAGCAGCGGCTTGGTATGGGCTGAATTATCAAAATAGCCAGACTCGCCCCACAACACGAAATTAGAGATAAAGGCAGCACCAGCTGCAATGTGCTGGCCCAATTGACCGTATTCGTCTGCGAGCAGTGTGAACCACCCAGCGATGTACGCAGCAAGTAAGACAGACAGCAAGGCAGGGAAAATTCGCTTAATTCGACGAGTATAAAAATCAAAAAAATTAAACGTACCCTGATTCAACTGTTCAAAAATAATGCGGCTAATCAAGTAGCCCGACAGCACAAAAAAAACGTCGACGCCAATGAAACCGCCTTTAAATATCTGCGGGAAACCATGAAAGAGCACGACCGATAACACCGCGATCGCGCGTAAGCCATCAATGTCTGGTCGATATGTAGCGTGCAGAGGATTCACTGACATGGCGGCGAGGTAGCGCTAGTATCCCTCGCGTCCAGCAAGCTTTACGCCAAACATTGAAGCAAGGGCACTGAGTTGTTTTGGCTTGAATGCGCCCACCAACGTCGGGTAACTTGAACCATGCAGGATATGGCGATACATCACGTGGTAGGCCGCGTTTTGATCATGCAGATTTCTGGTATCTTTTTTGTCGTAAAGAAAAGGTAGTAGCTCTCGCTGAAGGCGATCACGCAGATTTCTCGTATAACGCATATCCACCGCATACAAATACGGAAACACGCTGCGAAGAAAATCAAAAAAATCTGGCACCGAGGTACGCTGAAACGCATTCAGACACCAGTGATTAAGTTCTAGCGCGACAATCGGCTGATCACGCCCGATGGTCTCAGCAAGCCCTTGGATGACGCTCTGCTCAAAACCCTCGACATCGATTTTAATAAAATCAACTTTAGCGATCTGACGCTCACGGATGAAGTCATCGCCCTTTGCAATGGTGATTTGTTCCACTTGATGCCCTTCAGAGGCATTTGTTAAATTG
>JBAXLV010000570.1:0-2081 GCA_037134635.1 Alcaligenaceae bacterium | reverse complement strand
CACGCAAGCCGCGAGCACAATCAAAATCAACGCCTGCCACGTGTAGACTGCTAAATAATCAATGCCGATAATGAGCAAACCAATCATCGTCATGCTCAATAGGGCGGATACCCAATCAAACCGGGATTTAACGGTCGCAACCTCTGGCAAATATTTAACACCCAACAACGCCAGTAGCCCCACTGGGATGTTGAACGCAAAGATCCAGTGCCAACTCGCAAGCGACAAAATAAAGGCGCCTATCGACGGGCCCATCACCGATGACACAGCGACAGTCATAGAGTTCCAACCAATTCCGCGCCCGATAAGGTGTGGCGGATAAATATGCCGGACCAATGCAGCGAACAAGCACATGATGGCCGCACCACCAAGGCCCTGCACGACACGACAAGCGAGTAGCAACGGTAGCGTCGGTGCCAGGGCACTCGCAATTGAGGCGCAGGTAAACAGGAGCAAACCAAAACGAAACAACAGCTTAAAACCAACGCGCTCGCCAATGGCGGCCATCGGCAGCAGCATCATGGCAACGGTTAAGCCGTACGCGTTGACAATCCAAACCACCGAAGCTGGTGACTCATTCAGGTCTTTTGCAATGGACGGCAACGCGACGTTTGACATCGAGGCATCGAGCACCGAGAGCAACAAGCCCATGCCCATTGCAAATGCAGCCTTACGTCGACGTACTGTTGGCAGCCCTTCTATCGCGTCAGGCGCGCGAGCTGGTTGTGCTTCGGACATGTTCAAACTTTTTTAACTGGCCGTTTCCAGCCCTCGATAGTCACTTGTTTTGCACGCGATACGGTTAACTTTTCTGCGGGCGCATCGCGCGTCAAGGTTGTACCCGCGCCAAGCGTTGCACCGCGACCCACACGCACCGGTGCAACAAGCTGAGTATCAGAGCCAATAAATGCATCATCTTCAATCACGGTGCGATGCTTGTTCACGCCATCGTAATTACAGGTGATCGTGCCGGCCCCGATATTGACGCGTTCGCCGATGTCAGCGTCTCCGATGTAGGCTAAGTGATTCGCTTTACTCTCAATCCCTAAGCGCGCATTTTTGATTTCAACAAAATTGCCTACATGGGTGCGATCAGCCAATGCCGCACCTGGACGCAGACGCGCGTAGGGCCCAATTTTGGCCTCTGCGCCGACGACCGCCTGCTCAAGATGACTAAAGGGTTCAATCCGTGTGCCCGCTCCGATCGAGACATTGCGCAGTACACAATGGGCGCCGACATGTACGCCCTGAGCCAACTTAACATCGCCCTCAAAAACACAACCGATATCGATAAAGACGTCTTGCTCACACACCAAACGACCTCGAACATCTATACGCGCAGGATCGGCTAGCGTCACACCCGCGTCAAGCTGACGCCGCGCAAGTTCAAGTTGCCACAAACGCTCAAGTTGCGCCTGTTGCGCCCGACTATTTACACCCAAGGTTTCGTAGGCGGCACTTGGTTGCGCAACATTAACTGTCAAACCCGCACGCACAGCCAGACCAATAATGTCGGTCAGGTAATACTCCCCTTGCGCGTTATTGTTGGTGAGTTGCGCAAGCCAGGCTTTGAGTTGCGCCGTCGGTGCTGCGATGATCCCAGTGTTGACCTCATTAATTGCACGCTGCGCGGGTGTCGCATCTTTATGCTCAACGATTGCACACACTTGGCCGTTGGCATCGCGCACAATGCGGCCATACCCAGTCGGATCCGGTAGCACCTCAGTCAACACGGCCAAACCGTTCTGGCGTGCCGTTAACAATGCACGCAGGGTCGCTGACTGCACCAACGGGACATCGCCGTAGAGCACAATCGTGACATCATCGCAGCCATCTTCTTTTAACTGCGCGACTGTTTGTAATACCGCATGCCCCGTACCTAGCTGAGGCTCTTGCCGCACAAACTGCAAATCGCGTTCTTGAGTAAAGGCCTGCTGCACCTGCTCGGCGCCATGTCCAACCACCACCACAATGCCATCCGCTTCGAGTGCGCGGGCGCCATCGAGTACATGCGATAACATCGCGCGCCCCGCAATCGTATGCAAAACCTTCGGGCGGCTAGACTGCATCCGCTTGCCTTG
>JBAXLV010000569.1:0-2081 GCA_037134635.1 Alcaligenaceae bacterium | reverse complement strand
GTAGCGAATCGAGGTTGGGAATAATTCAACCAAGAACGCGGCAATCGGGCCATACACCATTGCGACCAGTACAAGCATCGCGATCAAGACAAGTTCGGCCATCACCCAGTTGACCTTGGCTTTGTCTGCAACTGGTTTGAAACCAGCTTCGGCGAGCGTCGCACCAATTTTCTTATCGTCCCATCCTTCAATGCGGGTTTTACCGACCGTGACCACGACTGACTTGCCTGCTTCAGCAGGTAAGGTCTTGAAGGACAATCCTTGCTTAGTCAGATAGTCTTTCGCTCTATCGCAATCAGAGAACTTGCTCCACGGGCCCACAAAGATATGGATATTGCAATTGTCACCTGCGACAGAGAGCGAAGTCTTTTGCACAAACTGCTCAAGGTCAGGATTGACATAGTGCGTTAAGAGGCCAAACAGCGGAAAGTAAGAAACTGCCGCAATGAGACAGCCCGCCATAATAATCTTCAGGCGTCCGATTTTGTCAGAGAGCCAGCCAAAGAAAATAAACAGGGGTGTACCAACGAGTAGCGAAATGCCAATCAGAATGTAGGTTGAGGTCCAGTCAAGTTTAAGTGTGATGCTCAAGAAGAACAATGCATAGAATTGACCGGTGTACCAAACGACCCCTTGACCAGCGGTCGCACCTAACAAGGCGAGTAGCACAAACTTGTTGTTCGGATACTTCAAGAAACTGTCGGTAAGCGGTTGTTTAGAACCCTTGCCTTCAGATTTCATTTTCAAGAATACAGGCGATTCGTTGAGCTTGAGCCGAATGTAGATTGAGAAGACCAACAGGATTAAAGAAATCCAGAAGGGCACACGCCAACCCCAAGCCGCAAAGTCTTTGCCATCCATCGTCATGCGCGCTACGCCAATGACGAGCAGAGCCAAGAAAAATCCAATGGTTGCGGTTGTTTGAATCCACGCCGTGTTGTAGCCGCGTTTACCGTGAGGAGCGTGTTCTGCAACGTAGGTTGCTGCGCCGCCATACTCACCACCTAACGCCAAGCCCTGCAGCAGACGCAGCGCGACAAGCAGCACAGGTGCCGCCCAGCCGATATCTTTAAAAGTTGGAAGCAAACCGACTGCAAAGGTTGCGCCACCCATAAAGACGATGGTGACTAGAAAGGTGTATTTACGACCAACCAAATCTCCGATGCGCCCAAAAACGAGTGCACCAAAAGGGCGAACCAGAAAGCCTGCAGCGTAAGTTGCAAAGGCCGACATAAGCGCGGCGGTTTCGTTACCGGGTGGAAAAAATAGTGCAGCAAAGAAAGGTGCGAGCGTTGCATATAAATAAAAGTCGTACCACTCGAAGACAGTACCGAGTGAGGATGCAAAGATGACTCTGTTCTCCTCTTTCCCGCTGATTGTGGTCGCGCTAGATGCAGCCATGTGATGCTCCTGATGTTGTTATCAATATTCGGGCAATCAATTGATGTCGCGTGCGGGTTGCCATAAAACTTTTTTATGTCGCACAAGACGAATCGTTAGACTGATTGCCCACAGAATAGAGAACGGGACTGACTAGAAACTGACGCAGCGTGTCTCGCGTGTGCGAAGAAGTGCACAAGTGCACAAATGCTTAAGAGGCGATGAAGCTGACTTCGATGCGCGTTCCGCAGGTGTGTGGCTTGTGTGTGAACGAATCGGTAATGCGAATCGTTGCATCGTGTTGCAGTGCGATTTCGCGCACGATGGCCAAACCTAAACCACTGCCATCGGCTTTTGTGCCCAGGATCCGATAAAACCGGTCAAAGACGCGTTCTCTTTCTGCCAAGGGAATACCCTGACCAGTATCTTCGACCGCCAACATCACGATCTTATGGGTTTTTGTGACACTAACCGTGACGTGTCCATGGGCTGGCGTATACAGCAAGGCATTATCAATGAGGTTGTTTAAGAGTTCAGCCAACAAAAGTGCTTGACCTTTGATCATGAGTGGCGTGTCGGGTGCTTCAAAGCCCAAATCAATTTGCTTGGACAAGGCGCGCTCGACCCACTGTTGCGTTTGAGTTTGTGCCAAGTCTTTGAGGTCGACGGACATCACTTGAATACCCGCGGGGTTTTCAGCG
>JBAXLV010000568.1:0-2083 GCA_037134635.1 Alcaligenaceae bacterium | reverse complement strand
TCACTTGATCAATTTCACCGCGTATCAATCTAAAACGACAGTAAACCAGCCAGGTATTCACCACATCGGTCTCACAATAGGCGCGCACTTCATTCGCACGCCCATTAGACCAAGCGTCCCAGACCAGACTGCCATCCATACCAAGTTTTCCGGGAAACCCGCAAAGCTTGGCGAGATCATCAAGCGGCGCATTACCCCTGCCATTGTATTTCGCCAAGACATCCATCAAATCTAGATGGCGAGTGTGGTAACGACTGAGGTAGTTGTTATAACGAAAGTCTTTATCGTCCTCGCCCATATCCCAGTATCGCGGTGCTGCAATCCCATGGATCAAGGTTCGGTAATGCAATACAGGCAAGTCAAAGCCTGAACCATTCCAGCTAATCAGCTTGGGCGTATAACGCTCAATAGTTTTAAAAAAACTGGTGAGTAAAACGGGCTCAGTATCATCGGCCTGCCCTAAGCAACGTACCCTAAAGCCTTTATCATCACGAAAAACGCAACCCACAACGGCGACGCGCTGCAAATGGTGTGGCAAAAAGGTGTTACCCGTGATTTCTTTGCGCGCTGCGAACGCGCGCTCAGCGACTTCAGCATCGGGCACATCGGCACCCCATTGATGTAGGCGCCGCAACCCTTCAATATCGGGGATTGTTTCTAAATCAAAGACAAGCGTCGGCGTCATGGGGGCTGAACTTACCGACTTGGCAAATACTGCAACGGGTCGACAGGTGTTCCTTGACGTCGAACTTCAAAATGCAAGCGCACAGAGGCTGCATCGGTCTGACCCATCTCTGCGATCTTCGCACCTTTTTTGACATCTTGACCTGTTTTCACTAGCAAAGTCCGATTGTGCGCATACGCGGTAATAAACCCGTTGTCATGGTTCACAATAATCAAATTACCCAAGCCGCGCACACCGTTACCCGAGTACATCACTTTGCCGTTAGCAGCAGCTTCAATCGCATCACCTGCATTACCTGCGATGTCAATGCCCTTTGTCGTTTGCGTGAACCCTTGGATCACCTTACCTTTCGCGGGCCAACCCCAACTGATTAAGCCTGCATCCGAGGCCGGCGTGGTGCCCTGATTGACAGGTGCATTGCTGGTGGAGGCATCCTGCGGGCGCTCTTCAGGCTTACTTGACGCAGCCGGACGGGTGTTGGTCGCCGCAGCTTCCTGGCCCTCGGATAACTTCAAGGTTTGCCCAACAATCAAGCGATTGGGATTCACCAACTTGTTCAGGCGAAGAATACTGGCCTCGTCAACGCCATTTGCGCGCGCAATCTTGCTAATCGTGTCGCCAGGTTTGATCACATAAGTACGAACGGCTGACGTAGAACTGCCACTAAGATCGGTCACGGGAGCGCGGGTGCCCGTGTTGTTGGCGCAGCCACTTAGTAACGCAAGCGCGCACATCCCAAGCGCGCTCGAACGCACGAGCCAACCCGAGCCGGCGCCGTTGAGAGAACGACGCATTAAATTGCTTTTTGTAACGTGCTCAGTGAGCATGCGTTTCTCCTGTTTCCTCATACTTGTAATCCCGCCTTGAGGGGTACAAATCTCACCTCTTCGAGTTCTTGCCGATCCCAACTCGAAGCGCCTGTTCTCGTGATACGTACCAAGCGCTGAGCGCTTGTTCCTTCGGGGGCGATCAATACCCCCCCTACATTCAACTGCAATAACAATGCTTGCGGAATACGAATCCCGGCCGCTGCAACCACGATGGCATCGAATGGCGCCACCGTTGGCAATCCCAGCATGCCGTCACCGTGCACCAGCCTCACTTTTGTGAGGCGCAGCGTACGCAATCTCTCTTTAGCCATATCGTACAACGCCCGAATACGTTCGATCGAATGAACTTGTGGAAATACGTGCGACATCACGGCCGCCTGATAACCACAACCCGTTCCGACCTCAAGTACCCGCGACGGCATCGTCTCGCTGCAAACCGAAGCGATCATCCGGGCCACCACCCAAGGCTGCGAGATGGTCTGCCCATGACCAATCGGCAAGGACGCATCGTCATAGGCACGACTGGCTAACGCCTCATCAACAAAAGCATGCCGTGGAACCACTTGCA
>JBAXLV010000567.1:0-2083 GCA_037134635.1 Alcaligenaceae bacterium | reverse complement strand
AGCGGCCGAGCGTTGAGCAAACGGCGTAGCATTCATCAGTCGCTCAGTTGCAGACCCTTTACGCGGCAGTGCTGAGCCACTCGCACGCGCGGCTTCACGCGCGGCCTCTTTGGTGCCAACACGCGAAGCGCCCTTCACCCCACCTGGCGCACGCGTTTCTGAAAAGGTTTTACCGCCACGTGCTACGCCTGCCTGAGCATCACGGCGCGCGGTTTTTTTTGAATCGATCACTGGGCCTGCTCCGAAACGAGTAAGCGCATGGACACACCATCAACCTGTACGCGCTGATCAGGCATCAGTTTGACTCGCGCTTGTGCGAGCCACGTTGCAACTTGAGGATAAATACGGTGCTCGACACTCAGAACACGCGCAGCGAGCGTTTCGGGTGAATCCTCGGCCAAGACCGGCACGACGCCTTGCGCAATAATTGGGCCGTGATCCAACACGGGCGTCACAAAATGCACGGTGCAGCCATGGCTTTGCACCCCACTGGCCAAAGCCTGCTCATGCGTATGCAACCCCGGAAACGCCGGTAATAAAGAGGGATGAATATTGACCAGGCGGGCGGCATAATGCTCAACGAAGCTTGGCGTCAACACCCGCATAAAACCAGCCAATAACACGTAATCTGGCGAATAACGATCGATCACGGCCGCCAAAGCCTGATCAAAGGCTTCGCGCGTAGCAAAATCTTTATGAGGGACCACCTCGGTTGCAATCCCTTGAGCCTGCGCCCAGACCAGGCCCCCGGCCTGCGCCCGGTTTGAAATGACGGCAACGACCTCGCCCGGACACGCCTTAGACTGACAGGCACGCACCAAGGCCTGCATATTTGACCCCTGGCCAGAAATCAAAATAACAAAGCGACAGCGCAAAATATGGGTATCAGACATGGGTTTTCAAAGACAAGGCAGTGCGAAATTGTAAACTGTTGCTTGTGAACACCTCTTTATGCATTTTTCGGCAAGCCTCGGCCCCCCTGTTGCGACGTCCGACCGCACTCTCTATCGGTAATTTTGATGGAGTGCATCTGGGGCATCTAGCCATGCTTGATCAAGTCACGCAGGCCGCTCAAGTGCGACGCTTGGCCCCCACCGTTTTAACCTTTGCGCCACACCCCCGTCAGTATTTTGCTGAACTCAACCGGCGCCCAGAACTGTCTCCCCCTCAAATTAATGGTCTACGCGACAAGCTCAGCGCCTTGGGTCAAGCCGGCATCGAACAGGTTATTCTTGCCCGCTTTGATCAAAAACTGGCAGAAATGTCTGCCCAAGACTTTATCGAGCAATTATTAGTGCGGGGCTTAAAGGCCCAGTGGCTTATTGTTGGCGAAGATTTTCGCTTTGGTCGCCAGCGCTCGGGCGATGTCGCCTTACTCAAGAAATTAGGGCCAGGCTATGGGTTAGAGGTTCACACCTTGTCCGTGGTCAAAGATCTTCATGGCCATCGTGTCTCAAGCTCTGAAGTTCGGTCAGCGCTTGCGGCCGGCGACCTGACACAGTCGGCAAGCTTGCTCGGACGTCCTTATTCGATGACGGGCCACGTTGTTCACGGCAAAAAGCTCGGACGCACCCTGAACATGCCCACTTTGAACATGCGGGTCACGCCGCGTTGCGCCGCCCGCTCAGGCATCTACATAGTGCGCGTGCACGGATTGGGCAGCGAGGCACTGCCTGGGGTCGCGAGCCTGGGTGTGCGACCGACCGTCGAAGACGATGGCAGAATTTTGCTAGAGACCCATCTTTTTGATGTCAACGTAGATGCTTACGGTAAACTCATTCGCGTCGAACTTCTCAAACATCTTAGAGACGAAGAGAAGTTTCCTGATCTTCCAACCCTGACTGCCGCCATGCATGCCGATGCACAGCAAGCGCGGGCTTATTTTGCGCCTCATGGACTATAAACAAACACTCAATTTGCCCGACACTCCGTTTCCGATGCGTGGAGATCTGCCGCGTCGTGAACCCCTCTGGGTGGCACAGTGGCAAGAAAAACGCGTCTACCAAGCTATCCGCCAAGCCAGTAAGGGACGTCCGACCTTCTTGCTGCACGACGGCCCACCTTACGCAAATGGTGACATTCA
>JBAXLV010000566.1:0-2113 GCA_037134635.1 Alcaligenaceae bacterium | reverse complement strand
CTTTGAATACGTCTGCCTACAAAAAGAGCTGCGCGAAGTTGATCGCGTGGCGCTAGAAAAATCAGCGATCAAAAACTTTGGTGAGCTCAACGACTTTCCCGACACGGCAGCGTTATGTGAACTGATGGATGTAGTCATCAGCGTTGATACAAGCGTTGCCCATTTGGCGGGTGCTTTGGGTAAACCGACCTGGGTGCTGTTGCCTTACGTGCCGGATTGGCGCTGGTTACTCGATCGATCAGACAGCCCCTGGTATCCGTCTGTCAAGCTGTATAGGCAAGAGGCGGATCGAGACTGGGGGCCTGTACTTGAACGGGTGGCCGCTGACTTACTCAAAAGCGCAGAATGATCCTGTTGGGATGTACACTCCCTTTTTTAGTAATTGACTCATTTCTAGGAAAATAAATGCTAAAAACCGCCGCCTCTTTGTCGCGCCTAGGTACCGAATCTGCTTTTGAAATCCTGGCGCGTGCGCAAGCGCTGATTGCTCAAGGTAAGGATGTCATTAATCTGGGCATCGGACAGCCTGATTTCAAAACCCCCGCGCATATTGTTGAGGCGGGGATCAAGGCGTTACGCGATGGACACCATGGCTATACGCCTGCCAACGGTTTGCCTCAAGTGCGCGAAGCGGTTGCCGCTGATTTACAACGACGCCATGGCGCAAAAGTTGACCCTGACTGTGTGGTCATCGTGCCAGGTGGCAAGCCCACGATGTTTTTTGCCGTGCTGATGTTTGGCGAACCGGGTGCTGAGATCATGTATCCCAATCCGGGGTTTCCGATTTACGAATCAGTTATTAAATATAGTGGTGCTACGCCCGTGCCCTTCGCCTTGCGTGAAGATAAAGACTTCGCGTTTGATGCCGATAGTGTCCTGGCTCAAATTACGCCAGCCACGCGCTTGATCATTATTAACAGTCCCGCCAATCCAACGGGTGGTGTGACCCCCAAAGCAGAGATTGATAAATTAGTAGCGGGCTTGGCCAAGCATCCTCATGTTGCCATCCTGTCGGATGAGATTTATAGCCAGATGCTTTATGGTGGACGCGAACATGTGTCGTTGCTGAATTACCCCACGATCCGTGACCGCCTCATTGTGCTCGACGGTTGGAGCAAGACGTATGCGATGACGGGCTGGCGCCTGGGTTATGCAGTATGGCCCGAGAGCCTGGTCCCTCACGTGACGCGCTTATGTATTAACGATCACTCATGTGTGAACGCCTCAGCTCAGTTCGCTGGCATGGCAGCACTGACCGGACCGCAAGATGCTGTGGCCGAAATGATGGTTGCATTTAACAAGCGACGCACGTTGATTGTCGACGCCTTGAATAGCTTGCCTGGCGTTCGCTGTACGGATGCAGCTGGTGCGTTTTATGCCTTCCCAAATATTGAAGGCACTGGCTTGACCTCACGCCAAGCGCAAGATCGTTTCTTGAATGATGCCAATGTTGCAACGGTGTCCGGTACAAGTTTTGGTGCTTGGGGTGAGGGCTACGTACGCTTTTCGTATGCCAACAGCGCTGAGAACATTGAGCGCGCGATTGACCGTATCCGAAAAGTGCTGTGAACCTGAGACGAGCCGTCTGCATCAATGGCTGATTACGCCGCGCTCAGCTACTCGATCGCGATCTTCGCCTTAGCAACGTCCGTGACGCCTGGGCCCAACAACCTGATGTTGTTGGCCTCAGGCGTAAATTTTGGGTTCAAACAGTCTATCCCTCACGCTGTCGGTGTGACCACTGGCTTTTTTGTCATGCTCTTGGCGGTCGGCTTTGGTTTGAATGGCCTATTTCAGGCATTCCCGGTCATGTACCAAATCATGAAGGTGCTGGGCTTTGCCTATTTGTTGTATCTGGCTTGGGGGGTGGCGACGAGTGACCCTTTGCCAGAGCGAGGTCAGTTGATCGCTGGGTCAACGCCGTTGGGATTTTGGGGGGCGGTTGCGTTTCAGGCCGTCAATCCTAAAGCCTGGATGATTGCAGTCAGTTTTTCTAGCAACTATCTACCCCAGCACGCAGCTGTTTGGTTTATGTTTTTTGGTTGTTTGCTTGTTTCGATCGTTAATTTTCCGAGTATTTGTCTTTGGTTATGGATGGGTACGCGGCTTGAGC
>JBAXLV010000565.1:0-2116 GCA_037134635.1 Alcaligenaceae bacterium | reverse complement strand
GGCGTCAAGTCTGTTCATGTGGTTGATGGTCGCGTACCGCACTGTCTTTTACTTGAAATATTGACCGACCGCGGCGTCGGCACCATGATCTCTTCAGAATAAGCAGCCAGTGCCTCGACTGCGGTTTCCTCAACATCCGCCGGTGCGGGCGCGCCGGGCCGGCGTGCACCGTCCCCTCACGGCCGGACAGTCCCTTTCGGGCCAGACTGCGCGAGCACGACAGGTTCCCGTTTGGCTGTTTGACCTCGACAACACTTTGCACGATACCTCGCACAAAATTTTTCGCGAGATCAATTTAGGTATGACGGCCGCCGTGATGGAAAGCCTGGACCTGGGCGAAGCCGCGGCGAGCGAATTACGCGCCCGCTACTGGAGGCGTTATGGGGCGACGCTGCTTGGCCTGGTCAAACATCACAATATTGATCCGCACGCCTTTTTGCAGCGTAGCCACGCTTTCGAGGTCGCGCCGTTAATCAAGGCCGAGCGCGGCCTACGGGATAAGCTCAACCGGTTACCGGGCTGCAAGATCCTGGTGACGAACGCCCCCTTGCACTATGCGCGTGCCGTCCTCAAGCATCTTGGGATTTTGCGCTGCTTTGATCGCCTTTGGGGCATCGAGCAAATGCAGTTTCATGGCCACTTTCGCCCAAAACCCTCGGTGGCCTTGATGCGGCATATTTTGGCTCATGAGGGCATTCACCCCAGACGTGCTGTACTCGTCGAAGACACGGTTGAAAACCTGCGTAGTGCCCGTAAAGCGGGTTTACGCACAGTACACGTGTATCACCCAGGCTCGCCTTTTGGACGGGGAAAAAGTGGACGCCCCGATTTCGTTGACTTGAGGGTAAACTGCGTTGGACACTTATTGTTGCAGAAGCGGCCACTGCGAGGCGTGTAGATAGCGCCCCGCTTTTTTAATCCTTCACGTTGGGCGAGATGACCATGTCAGCCAAACCGGGCGAACGCAAACATCAAATCCTGCAAATGCTGGCAGAGATGCTCGAGCAACCTCGTGCAGCGCGTATCACCACCGCAGCTTTAGCGGCTCGACTGCAATGCTCAGAGGCTGCGCTTTATCGGCACTTTGCGAGTAAAGCCCAGATGTTCGAGGGCTTATTTGAATTCATTGAAAGCACGGTGTTTAGTTTGGTCAATCAAATCGTAGCCAGCGAAGCAAATGGCGTCGAACAAGCGCGCAAAATTGCGGTCATGCTCGTCACCTTTGCCGAACGCAATCGTGGAATGACACGCGTGTTAAGCGGAGACGCCTTAGTCACCGAGGATGAAAGACTTCAAGCACGGGTTAGCCAAATTACCGATCGCATCGAAACGACCTTCAAGCAATCTCTTCGTAGCGCCTTAACCGGCGGTACGCTCGATCCAACCACTGAAATCACCCCGATGGCTGCGCTCTTGACCCATTGCGTCTTGGGTAGCTGGCTGCGCTTCGCGCAAAATCGATGGCAGACTGCGCCCACAACGCATATCGACGCAGAATTACGACTGATTTTGGGTTAGTGGCTCGCTGAACGCCCAGCGCACACTGGGCACCCCGGGTCACGTTGTACGCGCACACGGTGCCAATCCATCTCGAACGCATCAAGAATCAAGAGTTGGCCCTTCAGCGATTGCCCAACCTGCGCTAACACCTTAATCGCTTCGGCCGCCTGCATGCTGCCGATGATGCCCACCAACGGCGCGAACACCCCAGTCGAAGCACAAGTGACCGCTTCAACATCTTCAGCTTCAGGAAATAAACAGTGATAGCAAGGAGCCTTCGCATCACGCGGATCAAACACACTGATTTGGCCTTCAAAGCGAATGGCCGCCCCCGACACCAAAGGCTTATTATGTTTGACGCATGCCCGATTAATTGCATGACGCGTCGCAAAATTATCGGTGCAATCTAAAACAACGTCGACTTTCGCGATCTGTGAATCTAACGAGTTGGCATCCATTCGCGCAGTTCGTATTTCAACAACGATGTCTGGATTCAAGGCGAGCATTGTCTCGCGCCCTGATTCGGCTTTTAAACGTCCAAGCCGGCTAGCGTTGTGCAAAATCTGTCGTTGTAAATTGCTGATCTCGACGGTATCGTGATCGGCCAAAATAATTG
>JBAXLV010000564.1:0-2118 GCA_037134635.1 Alcaligenaceae bacterium | reverse complement strand
CTCGCTAAGAGACTGCGTCTGGACCGCAGGATTCACAACCAATAATAAAGGCGCCTTGACTAGCAGGATCACAGGCGAAAAATCAGTGACTGAGTTGTATGTCAGATTGGTGTACAGAGACGGATTCACTGCCAAAAAACCAGCTGCAGCAAGGGTTAGGGTATAGCCATCCGCAGCGGCTTTCGCGCCCGCATCCGCACCAATATTGCCGCCCGCGCCCGGCTTGTTTTCAACGACAACAGGCTGCGCCCATACTTGCGTCAAATGCTGCGCTGCGATGCGCGCCAAAATATCAGTGGCTCCACCAGGCGCAAAAGGCACAACGATCCGGAGTCCCTTTGTTGGGTAGGTAGTTTGCGAATGAGCAACATTCAATAAACTACCAGATACCAATAAGCCCAGACTTAACCTAGCAATCAAAGCAATACGGTGCAGCATATCAATCCCGCCTATCAAGAATAGTTGAGCAAAACCGCCAGGTTATCCCGCTAGTCAATACGAGCGCGCGAGTCTTTCACAACCTTAGCCCAGCGTAAGGTTTCAGCTTGTATAAATTGAACAAACTCTTTGGGGCTACTTGGCATAGGAGTAACTCCCATGCCTAACAATTGCTTTTGAAATTCAACATCGAGCAGCGCACGCTGCATTTCTGTATTGAGTGCTTGTACGATTTCAGTCGAAGTACCGAACGGCGCTAAAAATCCGAACCATACTGTCATATCAAAGCCTGGGATCGACTCTGACAGCGCCGGAAGGTCGGGCGCAGCCAGCGAACGTTTTAAACTTGACACCCCGAGTGGCCTGACTCTACCGCCCTGCACCTGCGGCATCACAGCAGGCATTTGATCAAACAGCATACTGACCTGCCCTCCGATCAAGTCCTGCATAGCCGGCGCACCACCTTTGTAAGGAACATGAGTAATATCGATACCGGCCGCCGCCTTAAGCATCTCTGCGGCAAGATGACTCGATGTACCGTTACCATTCGAGGCGTAATTCAGCTTGCCTGGATTTGCTTTTGCGTAAGCAATTAGCTCATTGACATTTTGCGCCGGCACCGATGGATGAACCACTAATAAATTAGGAACACCAGCGTACAGCCCAATGGGACTCAGGTCTTTGACTGGATCAAACGGCATCTGCGTATAAAGCGCAGGGTTGATTGCAAGCCCAATCGGACCCATCAAAAGCGTGTAACCATCAGGCGCCGACTTTGCAACGGCATCCATCCCCACATTACCGCCCGCCCCAGGTTTATTCTCGACGACCATCGGCTGACCGAGAGCTTGCCCCATCCGTTCGGCCATCAATCTTGCCAAGATTGTTGTTGTACCACCAGCAGCAAATGGCACGACCAGTTTGATTGGCTTATTTGGATAAGCAGACTGCGCTTGTACGAGCCCAGTCAAGGCAGTCAACAAAGCCATCAGCCCTAATTTCAAAAAAGAACGAAACGAATCAGGCCTCAGTATCAAAATGGATCCTAGAAAATGTAGTCATTCGTTATGTGACGGCATAGCGATCAACAAACTCTTGCCGAATAGTGATCCCTAGCCCGGGCCGGTCTGGAATCTCAACCATACCATCATGAACAGTGAACTGCTCCACGGCAAGCTCTTGTAATAGCGGATTTGCACCCAAAGAGTACTCTAAGAGCCATCCCGCTGGAGACGCGGCAGCGACATGCATACCTGCAGCAAAAGCGAGGGCACCGGTCCACAAATGTGGCGCGAGCCGTAAATTCCAAGCTGATGCGATCGCACCAATCCGCATCGCTTCTGAGATGCCCCCACAAATTGCAAGATCCGGTTGGAAGATGTCCGCAGCCCGAAGCTCAGCTAAGTCACGAAAGTCAAAGCGATTAAATTCACTTTCACCGGTGGCGATCGGTATCGCAGTCGCCGCGCGCACCTCAGCCATCCCCCGCTTATCGTCGGCCGTGACTGTTTCTTCGAACCACATCAGGTTACAGTCTTCTACCAACCGACAAAACCGCTTGGCCTGAGCCACGTTGTAGGTGCCATGCGCATCACAGGCCAACCCAATATCGGGTCCAAGTGCCTCGCGCGCTGCGATCACTCGTTTCGCAGAATTGAGTGGGTCTCCATCGATGACACC
>JBAXLV010000563.1:0-2119 GCA_037134635.1 Alcaligenaceae bacterium | reverse complement strand
ATCGGGATCTTCGCAAACAAAGGATCGCCATACCAGGCCATGCGATCGGCCATCGCAAGCTTGGCAGCTTCGGCAACTCGATGCACAAACTCAGGCGAATCAGGTGCAAAATTTTCAAGGCCAGCGTGTTTCAAAATCGACAATTGCTGCAACATGACCGGGCCCTGCGACCACGGGCCACACTTGGCCACGGTGTAACGGCCAAATTCAACCGTTTGGGGCTCTTCGTAAGTCGGCTTCCAGTTAGCCAAGTCGTCGTGACGTAATAATCCAGTGTTGCGCTCACCCGTCGTGTCGCGTACCGGTTGTTCTGTATAAAACCGATTGATTTCTGTAGCAATGAAGCCGCGATAAAACACCTCAAGCGCCGCCTCGATCGTGCGAACACGATCACCCGCACCGGCTGCTGCAGCTTCGGTCAATAAACGTGTGTAGGTCTGCGCAATCACTGGGCATTGAAATAATTCACCCGGCTTAGGGATCTGCCCCTTCGGGATCCAAACTTCAGCTGAGGATTTCCATTCGCTTGCAAATAAACTTTGTACCGCCAAAATCGCCTGCACCGTGCGCGGCAAAATCGGGAAACCATCACGCGCATACGCAATCGCGGGCGCCATGACGTCAGCCAGCGTCATGGTGCCGTAATCACGCAGCATGGTCAGCCAGGCACCAAACGCCCCAGGTACGGTGGCAGGCAGCAAGCCAATGCCGGGCACGAGCTCTAGACCAAGCGCTTTAAAGTAAGCACAGGTCGCCAGTTTTGGGGCAGGCCCTTGGCCGCAAAGCACCCGCATGCGCTGCTCTTTTTCAGACCAGAGCATGATCGGCACTTCACCGCCTGGTCCATTTAAATGCGGCTCAACAATTTGTAAGACAAAGCCTCCGGCTACCGCCGCATCAAAAGCGTTACCTCCTTTTTCAAGAATACCCATTGCGGTTTGCGAAGCAAGCCAGTGGGTCGACGCTACGACACCAAAGGTGCCAACGATCTCGGGGCGCGTGGTAAACGCCGTGTCTCGCGCTGCAGATTTATTTGCTACGGTCATAGTTTTTAATTCGCCTTGATGCCAGCTTGCTTAGTGACTGGGCCATACAGATCAAAGTCACGCTTAATTTCAGCGGCGAAGTCAGCCGCAGACCCTGAGGACGCAATGATGCCGTAGCCTTGCAATTGCGCCTTGACTTCAGGCTCGGTCAACACTGCGTTGATTTCGGCATTCAGTTGCCGGATGATTGCGTCAGGCGTATTCGCTGGCGCAAGTACACCAACCCATGAATTTAACTCGACGCCTTGCACGCCCGCCTCAGCAAAAGTCGGAACATTTGGAAAAACAACCGAACGCTTTGGGCTTGGTACACCAATCGGAATCAGGCGCCCCGCTTCAAGATATTGAGCAACAGAAGAAGCCGAGGCAAAGGCCAAGGGGATATGCCCGGCCAGCACATCGGCTGCGGCCGGACCGCCACCCTTGTAAGGGACATGCACCAGATTCGCGCCCGATCGTTGCTTAAGTAGCTCGCCGGCCACGTGCGTGATACTGCCACTGCCCGACGTGCCAAATTCAAGACCCTTGCCATTTGTCTTTGACAAGGCGACAACCTCTGCCAAGGTTTTAACGCCGACTGACGGGTGCGCCACGATAATGATGATCGAGTCGCCCACCTTGGCGATGGGTGCGAAATCATTTAAGGCATCAAATCCCGTGCGTTCGTACACATGTGGATTAATCACCAACGTACCGTCTAAGGCTAGCAAAAGCGTATAGCCATCAGGGGCCGCTTTAGAAACCAATTGCGCACCAATATTGCCCGAGGCACCGGGTTTGTTTTCAACGATCACTTGCTGATTCAAACGTTTTGCAAGCGCGATTGCAACGATGCGGCCACTGACATCAGTCACACCTCCGGGTGCGAAAGGCACGATTAAGCGGATCGGTTTGTTTGGATACGGTTGCGCCTGGACACTGAAGACTGCAAACAGAAGCGTTGCAATCAGTATTGATTGAATAATTTTTTTCATGAGACGATCAATCCTAAAGACAGACTACCTTAGCCTAACCCGCCCGCGGCGCGAAGTGTGTCGATTTCGGCCGCCGTCATGCCCAGCACGTCGCCCAAT
>JBAXLV010000562.1:0-2128 GCA_037134635.1 Alcaligenaceae bacterium | reverse complement strand
GAAAAAATGAACGTCCGACCAAGAGTGTAAAGATTGGACCTGCCGCAGTAATCAGCGCAATATTGATCGGGCTAGACGTGGTCAGCGCCAAGTACTGCAAGGCGTTGTACGTAGTGGTGCTTAAAAATCCGGTCGCAGCCAATACCACCCAAGCTTTGCGGGCCAAGGGCCAATCTTGCCTGAGGCGTTGCCAAACAAAGGGCAACAATACCAAAACAGCCACCACCCACCGCAAAAAATTTAAGGTAATGGGCGGAATCGCGCCAGCAGCCATCCGGCCAACAATCGCATTACTGGCCCACATTAAGGGCGGCACCACCAAAAACAACAGGGTTAAGGGACGCATTGAAACCGATCACTTTCAGGGGTTAAGCCGCCCGACCGCACGCGACGCAAAAAATAAAGCAATCAAGTCAATCGCTAGTTTCAACTTGCCTTAAGAACCAGCGCGCCACCCATGTAGGGCTGCAACACCTCGGGCACTCGTACGCTGCCGTCTTCTTGTTGATAATTTTCAAGAACAGCCACGAGCGCTCGCCCAACAGCCAAACCTGAGCCATTTAAGGTGTGTACGAATTCTGTTTTACCCGCTTCGTTGCGCGTACGCGCCTGCATCCGACGGGCCTGAAAGGCTTCACAGTTTGAAACAGAAGAAATCTCACGCCAAGTATTTTGCGCGGGCAACCAAACCTCAAGATCGTAGGTTTTCGTTGCGCCAAAGCCCATGTCTCCGGTGCACGATAACATTACGCGGTAGGGAAGACCCACAAGCTGCAAGACCTTTTCGGCGTGACCTGCCATTTGTTCGAGCGCCTCGTACGACGTATCGGCCGACACAATTTGCACCATTTCAACTTTGTCGAACTGATGCTGGCGGATTAAACCGCGCGTATCGCGCCCGCCGCTGCCGGCCTCAGAGCGAAAACAAGGGGTATGCGCGGTTAAACGAATAGGAAGTTCTTGTGCCGGGACAATGGTATCGCGCACGCTACTGGTCAAGGTAATTTCAGAAGTTGAAATCAGATATTGTTCTTCGCGCGCGATGGCATTACCTTGTTCGTCAAGCGCGGGCTCGTCGCCACCGCGCGTCACCCAGAACATATCGTTCTTAAACTTTGGTAACTGCCCTGTACCCACAAGCGTTGAAGCGTTCACAATGTAAGGCGTGTAGCACTCAGTGTAGCCATGCTGCTCGGTTTGCAGATCTAGCATGAACTGCGCCAACGCACGATGCAATCGCGCAACCGAGCCGCGCATAAAGCTAAAACGCGCACCCGACAGTTTGCTCGCCACATCAAAATCAAGACCAATCGCCTCGCCGATTGTCACGTGGTCGCGCGGCGTAAACCCCAGGTGTTTTGGATCACCAGACACAGAGTCAGGCGAGGGCACCCAACGACGCACTTCGACATTGCCTTCGCTGTCAACGCCCGTTGGCACAGAGTCGTGTGGCAGATTTGGGATGTTAAGTAACAGATCATTAAGTTGCGACTGAAGCTCGGCCAACTCTTGCTCGAGCGCTTTAAGCCGCGCTGGGATCGCCTGCGATTGCGTCATGACCGCCGAGGCGTCTTCGCCTTTAGACTTAAGCGCACCAATTTGCTTGGCCAGCGCATTACGCTGCGCCTGCAAATTTTCAGTTTCGGTTTGTAATGCTTTGCGGCGCGATTCGAGCGCATTAAACGACTCAAGCGCAAAGACAAACCCACGGCTGGCCAGGCGGCTGACGACCGCATCTAGATCTTTACGTAACAACGCTGGGTCAAGCATGATCTTTAGGTTTCAAAGGGCTAGTGAAGTAGATATTGTAAACGCCGCAGCAACCACGCCACGACGCCAAGCGCCCCCACGCTTAGCAACCAGATCAACACGAGCCAGCCCCAGCGTTTCATGGTGACTTGCGCTTGCTATGAATGGTAATGATCGGTTGGCCCAACTTTGCCGCGAAACACCCAATAGGCGTAGGCGGTGTAGGCCAAAATCATCGGAAGCAAGACCACGGCGCCGACGAGCAAAAACTTCAGGCTCTTATCCGGCGCTGCCGCCTGCCAAAGTGTGATCGCAGAGGGAACAATGAATGGAAAAAAGCTGATCAGCAGCCCAACATAGGAAAGAACAAACAAGCCTT
>JBAXLV010000561.1:0-2129 GCA_037134635.1 Alcaligenaceae bacterium | reverse complement strand
CGATTTTGTCGCCTGGGTGCCCTGCTTTTTTCAATTCACTCAAAAACTCCATATAGGCATTGGCAAAATCACTAGCGATCGGCGTTGTTCTGAACGTCCATTTGAAGCCACGCTCGGTAATATTGGCGGCGACGCCATCACCCACAATAAAGGGAATGCCATAGCGCTCAGCAATTGCAGTGGCTGTCAACGCAACCGCCGATTGATAGGCACCTACCATACCAGCCACTTTTTCTTGCGTAATTAAGCGTAAGGTCTGGGCCTGACCTTCGCTGGGGCTACCTTGGTGATCAGCGATCACAAGTTTGATTTTTGCACCACCCAAATTTGGCAGACCAGCACCAGCCCCCAAAGGCAAGCTCTCAAAGCCTGGATGCGGCTTGTTAATAATCTCGGCTGCAATCTCGATCGCGGCAACCGCAGACTTCCCAGCATTACCAGAGTTTCCTGATAGCGGAAAGGTCACGCCAATTTTCACGTCCGGCGCAGCATAGGTTGTCGCTGCGGCCAGCAAGCTGGCCGAAAGCGCCGCAGCCGTCGCTAATTTTTTAAACATTTTCATATTGTGTCTCCAGTTTTTGAATTTTATTGTGACTCGATTCGCTTGCGTAACTGCTTGCGCAGATCTTACCCGACTTCAGGTGTCAATCTTGACTGGCCCTAGGCTTCAATCTTAATATTATTCTTCTTAATGACCTCAGCAAATTGCGCCGTCGTATCGCTTAAATACTTGGCAAAATCAGCGCCCTGTTTGTAATCAATTTCAACAGCAATTCGGTTGTACAGCTCAATTGTGTCAGGCGCCTGCATGATCTCTTGTACCGCTTTGGCAAGGCGCTCACGCAAGTCTTGCGGCAAACCACCCGGGGCAACGAGCCCCACCCATGCGCCTAAATTAAAGCCTGGCACATTCGCAGCCGTCGCAAGAGGTGGGATTCCAGGTGTGACGGCGCTGCCTTTTAACAATGAAACGCCCAACGCCTTCAAGCGCCCATCGCGAACAAAAGGCATGGTTCCCGCAGCGGTCTCAATGCAGTAACTAACCCGACCAGCCATCACATCAGTTAAAGCCGGCGATGAGCCCTTATAGGGCACGTGTACGGCCTGCAAGCCTGCGCCGGCATTGAAGGCTTCACAGATCAGATGTGCAGTCGCGCCGGTACCCGACGAGGCAAAGGTGTATTTGCCGGGGTTGGCTTTTACCAGGGCCACGAACGCGGCGGCATCTTTTGCAGGAAAGTCAGGTGCAGTCACCAACAAATACGGTGACAACCCGGCCATTGCGATAAAGGTCAAATCTTTTTCAACGTTGTAAGGTGTTTGCTGCAACAAGGGGCTGACCGTGATGGGGCCACTTGACGCTGCCAGCAGGGTGTAGCCATCGGGCGCCGCCTTGGCGACAACATCGGTGCCAATCATCCCGCCAGCACCAGCCTTGTTTTCGGCAACTACGCTTTGCCCCAAAATGCGCGACAAGCCCATCGCCAGTGAGCGCCCAACTAAATCCGTCGCCTGACCCGGAGGCCAAGGAATCATCATCTTGATCGGCTTTGAAGGATAGGCGGTTTGGCCGAAAGAGACGAAAGGTAATCCCACGCCTGCGCCGGCAATGGAAGCCCCAACTGCACCTAAAATCGTACGCCGAGTGCGATTCGCCGACGAAGGCTTCGCGCACGACTGGCTAGACGCGGCCTGTGGATTTTTTTTCATAACCAAACACCTCACGGTTTAAATAACAAACATTAAGCACTGAATTACACTGCTGCAATGACGACTCAAAACATCAGTTTACCAATAGCTTGGTCAGATACCCTGAACAATCTTGCCCAACGTTTCGGCGCACAAATCGCCGCAGTTGATGGTCAGAATAATCGGCTCACCTTCCAAGCGCTCAATCACCAAGCCCATGCGCTCGCACAGCGCCTGATTGATGATGGGCTCAAGCCCGGCCAGGCAATCGCCTCGCTGCTACCCAATTCCATCGAAGCCGTCTGGGCATCGTATGGCATTCGACTCGCGGGTGCCACCGAAATCCCACTCAGTTGGGGGTATACCCTAGAGGAAATTCAATGGTGCGCCCAGCTCGCAAAATTCAAGACTATTCTCACCCTCGAAAAACGAACTTCCGA
>JBAXLV010000560.1:0-2130 GCA_037134635.1 Alcaligenaceae bacterium | reverse complement strand
ACATTTGCAGGACTAAAAAAATGTAAACCCAGCACATCTTGAGGACGTTTTGTGAATGCAGCGATTTCGTCAATGTTTAACGCCGACGTGTTGGATGCCAAAATTGCACCGGGTTTAGCGACACCGTCCAGAGTTTTGAAGACTTGTTCTTTGACGTCCATGTTTTCAAACACAGCTTCAATGATGAGATCAACGTCGGCAAAATCTTGGTAGCTCAGTGTTGGCGTAATGAGTGCCATGCACGCATCGTATTGGGCTTGCGTAAGCTTGCCCTTTTTCATCGAGTTTTCGTAGTTTTTACCAATGGTGGCAAGACCTTTATCCAAGGCTTCTTGCTTGGTTTCTAACAACACAACGGGTAAGCCCGCGCTAACAAAATTCATGGTGATGCCACCACCCATGGTGCCCGCACCAATCACACCTACTTTTTTGATCGTACGCAGCGCGATATCTTCAGGGAGTCCAGGAATTTTGGCTGCAGCGCGTTCAGCGGCAAAGGTGTAGCGCAGGGCAAGCGACTCGGGCGATTTGAACAACTCGGTAATTAGGCGACGCTCTTCAAGTAGTCCTGCATCGAATGAGGCAGATTTAAAACTTGCGCAAATTGAATCAAAGCAACTCACCGGCGCGGGGAAGCGTTTGGCTGCAGCAACAACGGCCTTTCTTTTTTCTGCCAAGACTGCATCGGTCGGGATGTCAGGCACTGTTCGGTCGCGAACACGTTTGAGTGGTTCGCCTTGCGCAATCACCTTGCGCGCAAAAGCGATGGCTGCTTGGAGTAGATCGCCTTCAACGATTTGATCCAGTAACAAAGTATCTTTAAATTTGATAGCAGGAACATGTAACCCCCCCACAATCATTTCGACTGCTTTTTCAAAACCGAGTAAGCGTGGCAAACGCTGGGTTCCACCGCCACCCGGCAAGATTCCAAGCTTGACCTCAGGCAATCCCAGAGTCGCGTCGGGCAGTGCGACCCGAAAATGACAGCCTAGTGCAAATTCGAGCCCGCCACCTAAGCAGAAGCCGCTAATCGCGGCGACGATGGGTTTGGAGCTGGCTTCCATTGTCTCGATGATCGTGCGCAGCGTGGGTTCGTGTGTAGCTTTTGGTGTGCCAAACTCAGTGATGTCTGCGCCACCGGAAAACGCACGAGGCGTTCCGATTAAAACTACCGCCTGAATACTTGGATCACTGAGCGCCTTGTTTAAGCCTGCGCCGATACCCTCGCGTAGGGCAGCCCCTAAACCATTGATTGGGGGCTTGTTCATCGAGATGATGGCAATCTCGCCTTGTGTTTGGTAGGTTGCAAACTCAGTCATCGTGTTTCTCTCTGTTTAATGTTTGGGTGTCGTCAGACGATATTGGTCACGCAAACCCTTTTTATAGAGTTTACCGTTATCTAGGCGAGGCAGTTTATCTGCGAAATCAATGGTTCGTGGGCACTTAAAATGCGCGAGATGTTCTTTGCAGAAGGCAATCAACGCATCCGCAAGGGCACGCGAGGCGGTTAAACCGGCCTGTAGTTCAACAACGGCTTTGACCTCTTCGCCCCACTCTTCGTTTGCAACCCCAATGACGCCGACATCACCCACCGCCGGGTGCGTGAGCAAAACGGCTTCAATCTCTGTCGGATAGATGTTGACGCCACCTGAAATAATCAGATTGGCATTACGGTCTGTTAAAAATAGCCAGCCTTCTTCGTCCAAATAGCCGATATCGCCTAGTGTGAAGTAGTCGCCGCGGTATGAACTTTCTGTCTTCTGGTCGTCTTTGAAATAATTGAAGCGTCCGACCGCGGGCGCTTTGATGTAAATGGTCCCTGCTGCGTGCGCGGGTTGTTCGATACCCTCGTCATTTAAGATCCGTACGTGATCAATGGGATTAGGTTTGCCTACGGTGCCGGGTCGTCTGAGCCATTCAGTTGCGTTCACATGCACCGCACGTCCTTCAGTTGCGGCGTAATACTCAGAAAGAATCGGCCCCCACCATTTCATCATTGCTGATTTAAGCTGCACTGAGCAAGGTGCCGCCCCGTGAATGACAAACTGCAATGAGGATAGATCGTATTTATTTTTAATTTCTTCAGGTAGTGACAACAGTCGATGAAACATCGTCGGCACCATGTGTGTG
>JBAXLV010000559.1:0-2134 GCA_037134635.1 Alcaligenaceae bacterium | reverse complement strand
AACAAAATACAGGAAATCATTCAATCCACCGACGTACCATGTACTGGCATTTGCTTGGTAGAGGAAAGTGAAATCTGAAATATACTGCAATATTAATGCCAAGATAAGGAAGACTACTGGCTGGCGCAACAACCCACCGAAATAATTACGGGACATGAGATATGCGAGCAATGCTATTGATATATAAATAGCTTGACCAAAAGGATAACCAAAATCAAGAAGTACTTTTGCTTGATTCGTCCAATCGAATTGATAGCCTTGTAAGAAAATAAAATAGCATGTTACGAGTACGATCAAAGGGAGTCCAATTGCAACAGCTTTTCCTTTTACAGACTTGATTGAAAACTTGAATCCTGTAGCTTTCATTAACAGATATGCTCCATAAATATATGCAAATACACTTCCCATAAAGCCAACATCACCAAAAGACGGATACGGAATAGTTGCATCCTTAAAGAAATTGTAGTAACTATTCACGCTTTGCCCGAAAGTCTGCAAGAGTAATCCGATTGAAAAAAACATGATTGCTCTGCCAAGTAGACTTTTATATCCTCCCCATTTTCCTGAAACGGTTAACCCAACCAAGCCTCCAAACAAGGCCATTATTTGGTAAGCAGAACCCCAGATTTGTCGAATTCGTAATGTTGTACTCAAATCGAAAGAATGAATATATAGAAACCAAGCAGTGATCACAACAAAAATTACAGTTGCCGTAATTGAGGCAAACTTATTTTTATAAAGTGCGTTTAAAAATGGGCTTATCATATACAGTGATTATATCACTTTGAAAATTTGGATACTGTTGATAACTAGATCAACGTGACAAGGTATTTTTTTAAGAAAAATGATGGTCTGTAACGCTCCTTCGATATGCGTAAATTTTCCAACCCCAAGTCTTGTTCATAATTGAAATACTTGATTCCAGCCGAATAAAGTTTATCAGCAAGATTTTTCATGAGTATGGCGTTTGTTCCTTTGATCGAAACATCACACTTCGCCGTATGGCCTACTGCATATTCCGAATTAACGATCTCATAAATTAAAAAAGCTAACAGGTCGTCGTTATGGTATACACCAATACCCTGAAGATTCCCCAAATCTTGATTGGCAATATCTAGTAATCGTTTGAACGCTGCCTCTTCACGCGCTTCGAAATTTTTTACGTTAGCTAATTTATTGTTAGCCCATTTCTGATATAAGTCTGTTATTTTTTTCTGAATAGTCAGATCGTACACATCAATATCTACAACCTTGATAGCTGGGTGTGATTTAAGTATTGAACTCACCTCGTTTCTTTTTCCAGAAAAATCTCCACCTGAGAATGATCGGTGTTTCTCCGTGCTGTAGATATAGTCAAAACTATTCCTATCCTCTGTGACTGAAAACATACCACCATCAATCAGCGCAGCTATGCCGCAGACTTTGGATTCCATTGTGTCTGGCGAGTTTGAATACTTCAAGCGATCAAGGCTGCGCTCAATTATTTTTAAATGTCTTGCGCGACAGCCTCGACGCTCCACGCGCTCACTCAGACATGCTGATTCCGTGCGTGGACTTAACCGCGCTGTGGCCAGAGGCGGCGGCAGACGCCGTCACGATGCGCTATCGGCATATTGTGCGAGAGGTTTGCCCAACGTCCTCGGCAGTCCATATCGATGGCGAAGCCTTCGAGGGCTGTGTCTTGGCCACCCCGCCCTATGCCTGCGCACGCATTCTGAAGCCCAGCGAAAGCAGTGGCGCAAGCGACACCTTGCTGACCCAACTAGGCGCCTTTGAATATCGCTCAATTGCAACGCTCACCTTGCAGTTAGATGCGCCTTGGAATCCTCCACAACCCATCCTGTTGCTAGACGAAGATCCCGCGCGCGGGCATCTTGGCCAGTGGCTCTTTAAGCGCCCGCAAGCAAATGACCAATTCACGGTGGTCATCAGCGATGCCGCTGATTATTTAAAGCATGAGCGCGCAAGCTTTGTTGACAATATCGCGACACAAATTCATGAACAGGTACAACGTCATCCGCGTTCAGGCAGTGCTGCGCATACCACCATGCCACCGATCAAAGCGCATCGCCTGATCGTTGAAAAACGCGCCACCTTTGCTGCCGTGCCTGGCCTCGAACGCCCGGCGAATCAA
>JBAXLV010000558.1:0-2136 GCA_037134635.1 Alcaligenaceae bacterium | reverse complement strand
CACATACCATAGTTGCCCGCACCAAACGAGCCACCGATAATGACCGTGAACTTAGGAACCGCCGCTGTCGACACTGCCGTGACCATCTTTGCGCCATGGCGCGCAATGCCTTCATTTTCATATTTGCGCCCCACCATAAACCCAGTAATGTTTTGTAAAAATACCAGTGGGATTTTTCGCTGGGCACACAACTCAATAAAGTGTGCGCCCTTTTGCGCAGACTCTGAAAACAAAATCCCGTTATTCGCCACAATGCCAACGGGCATGCCCTCAATGTGCGCAAAGCCTGTCACCAGCGTCGTACCGAAGCGCGCTTTGAATTCGTCAAACTCAGAGCCATCGACAATGCGCGCAATGATCTCGCGCACATCGTAGGGCTTGCGTGTATCGGCCGGCACAATGCCATTCACTTCACTCAAGTCATACAGCGGCGGCACGCTTTTGCGCAACGCCAACTGTTGTGGCTTGATGCGATTTAATCGGCCAACGGCATCGCGTGCGAGTTTCAAAGCATGATGGTCATTGACGGCAAGATGATCTGCGACGCCAGACAACCGCGTATGCACATCGCCACCACCCAGGTCTTCAGTAGATACGATCTCACCGGTCGCAGCCTTCACAAGCGGAGGTCCGCCTAAAAAAATCGTACCCTGGTTACGCACAATAATTGACTCATCGCTCATCGCCGGGACATACGCCCCACCGGCGGTGCATGAACCCATCACAACGGCAATTTGCGCAATCCCTTGCGCCGACATATTGGCTTGATTAAAAAAGATACGCCCAAAGTGATCGCGGTCAGGAAACACCTCTTCTTGCCGAGGCAAATTCGCCCCGCCCGAGTCGACGAGATAGACGCACGGCAAGTTATTTTGTTGGGCGATCTCTTGCGCACGCAAGTGTTTTTTTACAGTGAGAGGATAGTAGGTGCCGCCTTTGACCGTCGCGTCATTACACACGATCACACACTCAACGCCAGAAATGCGACCGATGCCCGTGATGATGCCTGCGCCCGGCGACTCTCCGTTATAAAGTCCAAGCGCAGCAAGCGGCGACAGTTCTAAAAACGGCGTCCCTGGATCCAGCAATTGTTCAACGCGGTCGCGCGGTAAAAGTTTTCCGCGACTAATGTGCTTTTGACGCGCCTGCTCGGCGCCGCCCAAGGCCGTTTGAGCCAGCTGCTTTTGCAGATCATCGATTTGGGCCTGCATTGCAAGTGCATTTTGCGCAAACTCTGGCGAACGCACGTTGATTAGAGATTCGATTTTTGGCATTGCTTTCGACCTTTGGTCATTGTTGGTTTCGTTACATCGTTTCGTTGAACAGTTCGCGGCCGATGAGCATTCGACGTATTTCACTTGTTCCTGCGCCGATCTCATACAATTTTGCATCGCGCCAGTAACGACCAAGCGGGTAGTCATTGATATAGCCGTTTCCACCAAAGATCTGGATGCCCTCGCCTGCCATCCACGTCGCTTTTTCGGCACAGTACAAAATCACCGCTGCGCAATCTTTACGGATTTGACGAACGTGTTGAACACCGAGGCTGTCGAGGTTCTTGCCAACGGTATAACAAAACGCACGGCACGCTTGTAGCGTCGTGTACATATCGGCGACCTTGCCTTGGATCAGTTGAAATTCGCCAATCGACTGACCAAACTGCTTTCGATCATGGATGTAGGGAATCACCTGATCCATCACGGCCTGCATAATGCCCAAAGGACCACCCGACAGCACCGCACGCTCATAATCCAAACCACTCATCAGCACGCGCACACCACCGTTGACCTCTCCCAACACATGATCACCGGGGATCAGACAATTTTCAAAGACCAGCTCACCCGTGTGACTGCCACGCATACCAAGCTTATCGAGCCGTTGCGCAATGCTAAAACCGGGCATGCCTTTTTCAACTAAAAAAGCCGTGACGCCGCGCGCATTGGCCTCGGGATCGGTCTTGGCATACACCACGAGCGTGTCCGCATCCGGGCCGTTCGTAATCCACATCTTGGTACCATTCAGCAGATAGTCTGAGCCCTGCGGTGTCGCCCGTAATTTCATGCTGACCACGTCTGAGCCCGCGCTGGGCTCGCTCATGGCAAGCGCACCAATATGTTCACCGCTGAGCAGTTTGGG
>JBAXLV010000557.1:0-2137 GCA_037134635.1 Alcaligenaceae bacterium | reverse complement strand
GTCGGTTGAACTAATGCTGTCACAGCACACGGTGGGTATGGCTGGAACGACAATTGCCAATACAGGCCCGGGCTATGGGTTTGGTTTGGGCTTCGCGATCAGGCAAGGGCAGGGCATGGGATGGGTGCCGGGATCAGTCGGTGATGCCATGTGGGCGGGTGTATGGGGAACAAGTTTTTGGCTAGATCCCAAAGAAAATCTTGCCGCCATCATCATGGCGCAAGGGCCTTCTAACAAAACGCATACTCGGATGCTATTTAAAAATTTGGTCTACGGAGCTTTGGTAGGTGAATAAAGAGTTTATTCTTAGTAATGAATAATGATTAATAAATTTTGGAGAGACAATAATGTTTTCAAAAAAAAGATTTTCGCTGACTAGGGTGCACGGTGCAGCCTTAGCCTTTGCATCGACCTTTCTGCTATCGACGAACGGTTCTTTTGCACAAACACCTACAGCGCCGGCGGTTAATGTCCCAGCCGCGGCGATCGTCGTTCAAGGGTTTTCAAACGAACGTTTGGCGCGCATCGGTCCTTCGATGCAAGAGCAAGTTGGCTTGGGTATGTTTCCAGGTGCAGTCACCATGGTGGCGCGTAATGGTGTCGTTGTGCATAACGAAGCACATGGTTTTTTGGATGCTGCAAAAACTAAACCAATGCCAAAAGATGCGTTGTTTCGTCTAGCGTCGATGACCAAACCGCTGGTGACGGTGGCCGCGATGATGATGGTTGAACAAGGCAAAATGGGCTTGAATGATCCATTGACAAAATGGATGCCTGAGCTCAAGGATTTAAAAGTTGAGACCCCAAATGGTGACGTGCCCTTGAATCGACCGATTTGGGTGCAAGACGTGATGCGTCATACCTCGGGCTTTGTATACGCAGGTGGTACCAAGTCAGCACGGATAAAAAAAATGTATGACGATCTCAATATCGAGGCTCGCGAAACCGATATTACGGCCGACGACATGTTAAAAAATCTTGGTCAGATTCCTTTGGCCAATCAACCTGGTACCTTTTGGGAATACTCGATTTCAGTCGACGTCTTAGGGTTGTTACTCGAGCGCGTCGCAAAAAAACCGCTTGATGCAATCTTGAATGAATTATTGCTTGGCCCGCTTGGTATGAAAGACACGACGTGGTGGGTGCAGCCTGATCAACTCGGTCGAATTGCTGAGACCCTCGATTCTGATCCACTCAAGGTTGAAATGCTGAAGTCGTATCGGCAAAGCTATAACCCCTTAGGTAAAAGCTATTTCAAGGGTGGTGCTGGATTGGTGGGTACCGCGACCGACTATCTGAAGTTTTTGCAAATGATGGTTAATGGTGGTGAGCTTGACGGCAAGCGGTATCTCTCGCGTAAAACGGTTGAGCTCATGCTGTCGCAACATACCGTTGGGATGGGCGGCACCACGATGGCCAGTACCGGGCCAGGCTATGGTTTTGGCTTGGGCTTCGCGGTGCGCTTGGATGAGGGCATGGCCTGGGTGCCAGGATCAAAGGGTGATGCGATGTGGGCTGGAGCCTGGGGAACAAGTTTTTGGATTGATCCCAAAGAAAAGCTTGCTGCGGTGATTATGGCGCAAGGCCCCTCGAATCGTACGCACACACGCATGTTATACAAGCATCTCGTTTACGGAGCGCTCGTTAAATAACATGTCAGAACCCACTTCGCTGCAAAGCAATCCCCCGCGCCTGGATCCGGTTCGCTTGCAGCAGGTTGCCGCATCGGTGTACCAGAGTATCGGTGTGCCACAAAGCGACGCTGCCCTGGCCGCCGATACGCTGGTACAGGCCGATCTTTGGGGTCATCAGTCTCATGGTTTACTGCGGCTGGGTTGGTATTACGCCCGTTTAAAGTCTGGCGCGATGAAGGCTGTCACGCATACCTCGTTGCCTGTCGATGCTGGTGCGATCTGTGTGATGGATGGTCATGACGGGATCGGGCAAGTGATCACGCGTCAGGCGGTTGATCAGGCGGTCACGCGTGCGAAGTTGCATGGGGTCGGTGTGGTCTCGATTCGCAACTCAAACCATTTTGGTACTTGCATGTACTACACCCGCATCGCGGCTGAGCAGGGCTGTGTGATGCTGTTGATGAGTAACGCAGGGCCGAACATGGCACCCTGGGGTGTGCTAA